>JAZGGI010000027.1 GCA_036480375.1 Candidatus Zixiibacteriota bacterium | reverse complement strand
GTTGCGGCAGGTCTTGATTTTGTGAAAACAAAATTGTGACCTGACGTGTATCAAGAACTTACGATTCGAAATGTTTCCCCATTCTTTAGGCTGAAGATCATTTCAAGACTTTTTCAACAGGCCCCTTGCTGCGGGAAAATGAAATTTTTATATCATTTTCCGCACCAGTGGGCGGGAGTGGGATGTGCGCTGGACAATCTTAAACCCGATATCTTCAAACATCTTCAACGGGCCGGTATATGAAAACGCCGCCGGTAGTTGTCTGCCGTCTTTGGTAAGCGGCGTCGGATAGGCTTCGATAATTTTAACCTTGCGTTTCTTAATAAATTTAGCCGCCGCCGCCAGCATCTCCCTTGCCAATCCGAGGCGGCGATAATTCTTATTGATAAAAAAGCAATTGATACACCAGACGCCCTCAATATCGTCGCGCCGATACGGCTTCATCATATTGATACGAGTATAAACTTCGCGCGGACCGTACGAGCACCATCCGACCGGGATATCTCCATCATACGCCAGAAGCCCTGTCATGCCACCGGATAAAATCAACTTTTTGGAAGCGGCTTTATTTTTGCGTCCTTTCTTGTTTTCCCATTCTTTAAAACGGTTCGACATGCGCCAGTGTTGGCACCAGCATCCTGCGCAGGCGCCCTTTTGCCCAAATAGCTTTTCAAAATCGCACCACATCTCAGGACAAATTTCTTTGAATGAAAAATTTGACATAATAAATAAAGGCTACTTATCGAAGGGCAGAGCTTCCTGCATGGAGGGATAGAAATCCCGAATAAATTTTACGGCCCGTTCGGTGGCTTTATCAAAATCGGCATGGAGCGAGAGAGGCATCGTCAGGCGGCAAAATGCGGCGTCGGTCGGCTGGAGAGATATGGCGTTTCGCATCAGGTCAAGCTTTAATCCGTATTCATCAGAAATTACTCCGCCGCGAGTCTCGAACCAGTATATCATCAGCTCTTTTCGCATATTGTTAGCGATGGTAAGACGGTTGACCTGAAGTGTCGTTCCGTCATTGAGTTTAATCGGATAAAGTTCAATCGTCTCGATTTTGAATCCCCCGCCAGGGAGGCAATGCCTGGGCGAATGAATTTGCGCGCCGTATTTCTGACTGGAAAAATAGGCCACAAAAAGCCAGTAACTATTGAAGGCATCATCAAAATAATTGCGCAGCGTCGAGGTATCAGCCTTCAACACTTCATAAGCAAACTCATCAAATCTATGCTCGCTGCCCGTATAACCGAAATCATTGAAGGGAATCAAACTAAAATCGGGCTGGCTATCGGGCATCTGTTCATGTCCGCGTAGATAGGTCCCGAAACCGCCGAAGATTATCAGGATAACCAGTGATATAATCGCCTTTTTCGCCGTTCCGTTCATGCTGTGGCCTTCCTCGGCTTTATTACCGCGCCCCAGATAAAGAGCATGATAAAGGCCACCACAAAAACCATCATTCCCGATAATTCATGCAAAAAGTCCTCGGCCAGTTCGTGCGATACGGTATAGGCGCCGACCGCCGTGAATAAAAGGCGAAAGATATTGGCCGCGATGGCGATGGGAACGGTTGACAAAAATAAAAGTATCTGCCGTCCGAAAGTTATCTGAGTGAAGCGAGCGTACAGAGCCCCCAACGCCAGAAGCGAGATCAATGACCGCAGACCGCTGCAGGCTTCGGCGACCTCAAGGGAATACCCCGGCAGATGGATGACGTTGCCCTGCTGAATCGCCGACATCCCGACGAAACTTAAAATCTTGGTGGTGATTGTTGTTGCGTAAAGCTGCATCGGAAACGTCAGCGAATAGTAAATCACGTAAGGCAAAGGCACCATGAAAAATAAGAACAATAACTCAAACCACGTTTTGCGAATCATCTGATATCCAAAGAGGTACCAGACCAGCCCAAAGAGTGTTATGACCAAAGATGCCCGCAAAGTGAAATATTCCGCGGCGGCCGTCGCCAGAACAAAAACCACCATGCCGGAAATCAATATCAATAAGCCCAGATTATTTCCCGTTGATTCGGGAACTTCCGCCAAAGCCTTTCTCTTTTTCCAGAGCAAGTATCCCGAAATTATGGGAATTAGGAATCCGTGCGAGTAGTTATCATCCGCCCACCATACTTCGATTAATCCGATCAGCACCGGTATATACAGCAACGCGAGAACCGTGAATGAAATCCAGATAAATATCCTGCCGGATATATTTTGCGACGGCGTAGAAGTCATATATAATACAGATACGCTAATTCTATAATTAAGAGCAAGGAAATTCGTTTATCAAAATTTTCCAACGGGCTTTTTATTTTATATCGGCTTGAAGATGTTTTCCTTGTATAAAAAGCGTATTATAATAACCGTTCCCAACCTGTTAAATTGTACAATATTGGGAAGACATTAAACAGTTGTTTTTTTGGGGTTGTTAGACGTTATTATTGAAGACTATGGATAAGAAAAAGAAGAAATACACTCCGCGCCGCCCGGGACGCTATAAATCTCCCGCCCGTCGCAAAAAGGCATACAGCCTTATTGTGAATACGGCCGATTTTGGATTTGATCCCGACCAACCGGTCAAGTTGGCCCAGAGGCTCCAGAGACGATTGCGCCGTTCGGGATGGGAATGCCATACCGATACGGTCGAGCATTGGAAGGAATTCGAAAAGGCGATTGCGCAGGCAATTCGTAATAAACCGTTTGCCATAATTGTCTTTGGCGGAGACGGGTCGGTTCGCTTCGCCGCCGCCCGGATTTCCCGCGCCAAGGGGCTTTTGGGAATCGTCCCGACCGGCTTGCATAATAACATATTTTTGTCCCTCTTCGGACATACTGATGCCGAGGAGGCTCTTAATATCATTCGCGCCGGCTATCAAACCCGCATCGACGCCGGGCTGGCCAACGGCGCCTTCTTTTTGGGCTCTCTAACGGCCGGACTCGTACCCCACATGATTAACCGGCAGGGAACCAAAAAACTGCCGCGCCTGGCCATGACGTGGGCCCAGATGGCCGGCAAAGCCGCCGATGCAACCGTCCCCCGGACGATGACGCTGAAAATGGATAATCATACTGTCGAAGCGCAACCTATCATTCTTAATATACATCTTCTTTCACATGTGTTAACTCTGCCGTTCGCTCCAGCCGCGGCCCCCGATGACGGACGGGTCGTCATGGTATATGATGAGAATTGCGCCCGCGATAAAATTACCGGTTTTATTCGCGCTTTGAAAAAAGACAAGTATCAGTACCTCGACAAAATCAAAATGATTCGCGGCCATCGTTTGAGTATCAGTCCGGCCGAAGGACACACCTGGATGATGGACAGTGAGGAAGTCGAGTTTTCCGGAAAAGAAATTGTAATCGAGGCGCTTCATCGCGTTTTACGGGTGTTTACCAATGCTCCCCGTAAGAAATAAATATTTCACTCGATTCATGGTATTGCTTGTCCCGGCTATTATGATCATGGTTGCGCATGCCCGCGCCGGTGTGACCGATGTTAATCCGGCTGATTCATTAAATCCGACTGATTCCACTATCGCAGTCCCCGAACCAGCGAATGATACTGTTTGGTTAATACCGGAATTGTATCAATTTCAGGAAGACTCGCTCATCATCCAGGCCTACCTGACCGAGAACACTCGCCCGTTACCAAAACGATCGCCGTCGATGACCATGCTAAAATCGGTCGCCTTTCCCGGATGGGGACAATATGCCAATAAAAAATATTTCAGATCCGGAGTCATCTTCCTGATCGAATCGTACTTCATTTACAAGATGGTTGATTTTGGCATCAAGGCGGGCGATGCCCGCCAGGATTGGCGCAGTCTGCCCGACAGCCTCGCCTCACAAAAAGCGGAAGCGTTCCGCGTCTATGCCGATTACCGCGACAGCCGCAACAGCAACATCTGGTACGCCGGCATCACGATATTCTTTTCGATGATCGACGCTTACGTTGATGCCCACCTGCAGGACTTCCCCGCGCCGGTCAGAAAATCAAAGGACATATCATTAGAATTATCCCCTGGAGAAGAATCCACGCTGGCCATCGTGTATCGATTTTGACAATCAGAATACTAAATAAAATGCAATACCTGGCAAGCCTCATGCTCCGATTGGGTTGCATATCCGGCGAATCACCCCAATTGCTTTTCCGTTGGCGCAATCGATCTGTATGACAATCTTTGGTATTATAGCCAGCATGGAGATTTGCTGGATGTTGTTGCTCCGAGCGGTGATATTGATTTACTTGGGGATATCTGGACGCTGGACCACATCGATGATTGGGGATATAACGATATGTTCACATCTGCCGAATGGAACTGTCCAATGTATATGAATAACGACAGGGATTATAATTGCCATTATGGCGGGACTTCCGGTGCGGCTCCGATTGCGACCGGGATTGAGTCTTTGCTTCTGGCCCGCAATCCTGACCTGACGGTTGAAGAAATCTATGATATCCTGAGAAATTCCGCCGTTACCGAATTGGAATCGGGGACGATAACGCCGCCGGATTATTATTATGGTTATGGTCGAGTTGATGCTTACCGGGCAATGCTGGCCATCACCCGCGGCGACGCTAACAACGACGGCGCTGTTAATGTCGGTGATATCGTATATTAAAATAATCTTATTTTTAGCCAGGTACCCGACCCCATGCCGCATATGCTGACCGGCGACGGCAACTGCGACGGATATGTCAATGTCGGCGACGCCTATTATATTATCAATTGCGTATTCCAAGGCGGACCGCCGCCGCCTCTGCCCTACTTCGAATACGGCAATTATTATAATCTGGATAAAAAGTTCTAAACCAAAGCCCCGATTAAAGCGGGGATCAGTATACGAATTTCGCAACTTTTTAAGATATGAATGGCTCACTACAACTGCAAATGAATTTGTTGGTGAACAAATTAAATTGTGAGGTTTTATAATTGTGGCGGGATTTCGTCAATCCTAAATATACTCTTTTATCCCCGAGAACTACAGTAACTGCTAATTCCCTCCACCATCGGTTGTCCGTAATATAGTGCCGCCAGTCCCAACCACGGTACCGTTGGTGGCATCGGTGAAACTTACGCCAAGCAACATGTTTGTCGTGCCGCTTGTCTGTTCCGTCCAGGCAGCTCCGCCGTCGATTGTTCGTAATATAGTGCCAGAATACCCAACCGCAATTCCGCTATTTGCATCGGTGAAACTTACTCCATACAAAGAATTATTTGTCGTGCCGCTTGTCTGGCTCGTCCAGGTAGCGCCCCCGTCGGTTGTCCGTAATATAGTGCCGCCAGCCCCAACCACAGTACCGTTGTTGGCATCGGTGAAACTTACTCCATATAGGTAATTAGTCGTGCCGCTTGTCTGGCTTATCCAGTTTGTGCCGCCGTCGGTTGTCCGTAATATTGTGCCAGACACCCCAACCGCAGTGCAGTTGTTGGCATCGGTGAAGCTTACTCCATATAGATAATTAGTCGTGCCGCTTGACTGGCTCGTCCAGGTAGCGCCCCCGTCGGTTGTCCGCAATATAGTGCCGCCAATCCCAACCACAGTACCGTTGGTGGCATCGGTGAAACTTACGCCAAGCAACCAATTTGTTGAACCGCTTGTCTGGCTCGTCCAGTTTGTGCCGCCGTCGGTTGTCCGTAATATCGTGCCATCATACCCAACCACAGTACCGTTGGTGGCATCGGTGAAACTTACGCCAAGCAACCAGTTTGTTGTACCGCTTGTCTGGCTCGTCCAGGTAGCGACGCCGTCGATTGTCCGCAATATAGTGCCGCCAGTCCCAACCGCAGTACCATTGTTGGCATCGGTGAAACTTACGCCATGCAACCAGTTTGTTGTACCGCTTGTCTGGCTCGTCCAGTTTGTGCCGCCATCGGTTGTCCGTAATATAATGCCATCCCATCCAACTGCAAAGCCGTTGTTGGTATCGGTGAAACTTACGCCATGCAAAGATTTTGTCGTGCCGCTTGTCTGTTCCGTCCAGGTAGCGCCGCCGTCAATTGTTCGTAATATAGTGCCAGAATACCCAACCGCAGTGCCGTTGTTGGCATCGGTGAAACTGATGTCATTAAGATTATTCCCTTGTGGAAGGGGATTTTGCCAAAACCACCCCGTTTGCCCTTCTCCGGGATTGACCGGACCAGTCGGGCCGGAATCTGAACAGCCGAATTGTAATGATAGAAATAATAATGAAAGAATGAACAACAACGATTGATGAAGTTTTGAACGCTCAAGCATTTTCTTATCCCCGAGAGAATTGTTGATATAAGCCAATATAAATAAATATAACACCAAAACTGCCAAACGTCAATAAGATGCAAGTGCTTAATCGAATAGTAATTCCCGATCGGGCGTGCACTTGTGATTAGATTACTTTTCGTTTCATTAGCCGAATTGGCGTCTTTGATTAATCCGGACAATGCTGAACAACAAAACATAGATCATTTTGTGATTTTTACAACAATTTTCAATACAAAAAAACGCCTATCTTAATGCAAGATAAGCGCTTATAAAAACTGGCGGGGATCTTTATACGAATATCGCAACTTTCTACAATTTGAGAAGACCAATGTTGTTATTCAAAATGAGGCTTTTTTTTATTCTAAGGGCCGGGCAACATGAAATTCAGACAGATGGTTATTCAATTTAATAATTTCGCGATGGCGTTCAATATTTGCATTTCCCAGCGGCGCATGCGGCCGGATAGGTTATTTACCTTTCCCTCATAGGGGAGGCTATTGGAATTATCAACTTCAATGACTTTTTCTTTAAATTCCTGAATAACATCTACATCGGTTATAACCGCGATAATTTCCTGCTCAAAATAATAACTGAAACAATCAAAGTTGCATGAACCAACGATTAAATATTCATCATCAATCAGCATCGCCTTCATGTGCGTCATGCGGTTTTGATACATCCGCAAATCAAATCCCGACCGGGCCGATTCCCACTCGATATACTTGCGCAGCATTTTCTTATTGTTTTGAGCGGGAGAAACAATCGTTACGTCAACACCCCGACGGGAGGCATCGGCCAGCTTATCGGAAAACGGAAAACATAAATAGGGGCTCTGAACATAAATTGAATTATGAGCATTATCAATCATTTCCATAATCGGCTCAAATGATGTTTTATTGCCAACGCCGTCAAAGCTGAAAATTTCCATATTGTCAAATTGCGCCCGTCCACCATAATGCATACTGCCCCAGGACATTAAAAAATCATTTTTCAAAAAATCAACAATGTCTCTATTCTCAACTCTCAGCATCAAATCATGCCACGCGAAATTATGCTCACTGAAATTCATCCCCCCGATGTATGCGATCTCTTCATCGATAATTATTATTTTCTTGTGGTTGCGTGCGGGGATATGTATCATCAGCGGCCCGAACGGATTTACAAACCTGACTCCGGTACCTCGTTCTCGCAATTCATTTATCATCCTTGCCGTTTCTTTTTTTTCCTTTCGTAACTCGGCATCAAATATATTTTTTGGTGAATATAGAAATTTATCGCTGAGAATATATCGGGTATAATAATCGACGATGACTCGTTTATCGGCCGCCTGGGAACTGTTGAGCGCCTTGGCTAATTGCCACCCGACAGAATCACCCTCAAAAGAGAGAGTCTGAACATAAACCGCGTTCCGGGCTGATGCGATTTCTTCGCGAAATCTGCCCCAGAAGTTTTCTGAATCTATGAGTAGTTCCAGCTTGACCCCGCATATAAGTTGCTCTTTGGCAGCAAACTAATAAATTCGATTGTGGCAGGCAACCATTCAGACCAAAAAATTATCTAAACAAATTAAGGACAGGTACGTCTATAAGAATATCAATTTCAGGGCTACCAAGTATTGTAGGATTAAGAATAAATTTCAAAAAGGAGGTATGATGCAAAAAGTACAGGTACTTATTGTCATTATATTTGTAATCACCGCGACTCCGACACTCGGAAATGACCTCACAACCGCTATTGATTCCGGCTATGTCGATCAAGTTACAGAAATATTAAGACAAGCCCCGGAAAGATTAAATCAGAAAAACGAATCCGGATTGACCCCACTTAATCAGGCGTCTTATGAGGGGCATATCGAAATCGTAAAACTTCTACTCGATCTGGGGGCCGATGTCGCCATCGGTGACAACGAAAATAGCCAGCCGATTCACAATGCGGCCGTGGCCGGTCATACGGATGTAATAGAACTTCTGTCTTCTCGGGGCGCGGATATAAACGCTCAGGACGATAATGGCAATACTCCATTATTATTCGCGTTGATGTTTCGCCATCAGGAAACAGCCCAATATTTAATAGGGGCTGGGGCTGATATCAATATATCAAATAATGACAATGTTAGCCCCTTACACTATTCTGCCCTTCGAGAACAGCTTGAGTTATTAAAAATTATCATATCTCGGGGCGCGAATTTGAATCAAAAGTCACGGAGCGGTAGAACTGCTTTGAGTTTTGCGGCCGGTTCCAATTACCTGGAAATTGTTGAGTACCTCTTGAAATTGGGAGCCGATACCGAAATACCCGAGGATTACGGCCGCACTCCATTATTGTGGGTAGCTCGCGAAACGGGTAACGCCGATATGGCTGCGCTACTCATAAGGTACGGAGCCAATGTAAATGCTCGCGACAGGGGCGATGATACACCCCTGGTGTTGGCGGCATGGCGGGGATTCAGCGGAATTGTTAATTTGCTTTTAGATAATGGCGCCATAGTTGAAACATCCGGTAATAACAGCCAAGAATTGCTCAATTATTCTATCGAGAAAGGTCTGGACAGATTATTCACACAATTAGCCAAAAGTGATGTTGATTTACATATCAAAAGTAGAATAGGAGGGTCCTTGTTGCATTCTGCCGCTCAGGGCGGATCGGTCAATATTATAAATACATTCCTTGAGCAGGGATTTGATATTACAGATTCCGATATTTATGGCTGGACTCCTCTGCATTATGCCGCCTGGAAAGGCCGTACTCAGGGCGCCCAACTATTAATTGAAAATGGCGCCGATATGAATGCCCGTACCTTAAGCGGTCTTTCACCGTATAACCTGGCAGATAGCAAAAACCGCGAAGGAGTAAAGAGTCTATTGATTTTAAGAGGAGCCGATCAAAATCCTCAGAAATTTCCGAAATTAACCGATCCGTATTTTGGTCAAACCCCACCGGGAATTAAACCAGAATTATTCGCGCCAGATATTGTTTCTACTAATCGTCACGGGCATAGCGCCGTGGCCTTTTCCCCCGACGGAACGAAAGCCTACTGGAGTTCTTATTTTTTTCCGGTTGATTCAGGTTATGCCGAAGGCGCAATTGTATATTCCAGAATAGAGAACGGCCAGTGGACGATTCCCGAATTTCCGGAGTTTACACAAGGACTCGAAACCAACGACGATGTCCCTGTCTTTTCTCAAGACGGATCCAGGTTATACTTTTTATCTCGTCGGCCTCTGACGCCGGATGGACAGCGCACCAAGAAAAATGTCTGGATTGTTGATAAGAATGAATCCGGATGGGGCGAACCGTACCTTGCTCCGGGAGAATTGAACAATCTTAACATTCACTGGCAATTTACTTTTTCGAATTCAGGGACTATTTATATCCAGGGCGAGCGGGACGATAGTCACGGCCTGACTGATATATACAAATCAGAATTTGTCAACGGTGAATTTCAAACTCCCACAAATGTTGGTTCCATAATAAATACCCCTTCCACCGAAACATGCCCCTATATCGCTTCCGATGAAAGCTTTTTATTGTTTGCCTCCGGCGGGCACGATAACGACGATGATAACAATCAGATCTATATATACATTAGTTTCAAGACCGATGAAGATCAATGGAGCCAACCGATTTCCACCGGTCTGGAAGGCCTATGTCCTCTAATCTCTCCTGATGAAAAATATCTCTTCTATAATGGTCGAGTGAATGGCATCGGGGGTATATACTGGGTTGAGGCGTCAATATTAGAGGAATTGAAACCAGATGATCTGTGATGTGATTTTAATATAGCAATCTCAAAAACCGGAAAACTATTTTCCGGTTTTTTTATTGGATGCCAAAAAGCTTGCCATTGTATTTCGCCGTCATTCGATATATCTTCGCGGGATGGCCGATTACCGAAAAATATCTTTGCCGATTTTTACCTCGCTGACCTTTGCGGGAAGTTTTATCGCCGGTAAATATGCCATTTACGAATTGCCGCCCCTGACAATCACATTGATTCGATACATAATTGCCTTTTTGTTTCTCTCTCTCTTCATTTTCAAATATAAAACCACATCTCTAAAAGTATCCGCACGAGACCATATCCTGATGGCCATTCTGGGGCTGACCGGCGTCATCGGGTATCATTTCTTTTTCTATATTGCCCTGCGTTATACGGCAATTGCCAACACCGCCATCATTAACGCCTTCGGTCCGGTAGTTATCGGCATCGCCGCCGCCGTATTTCTCAAAGAGAGACTGCGTTTATCCAATTACATCGGCATATTGATTTCGCTTGCGGGCGTGATGTTGCTTATAACAAAAGGACATCTTTCAATCCTGACCGGGATGGATTTCAATAGAGGCGATCTATTGATGTTTTGCGCTGTTCTAAGTTGGACAGTTTATGCTCTCATCACCAAAAAATTGATTCAAAGATACTCCGGATTCGCGATAACTTTTTATTCGGCGATGTGGGGTGTGATTATTCTTTTGCCTCTTTCTTTATTCGAAAACGCCTATCAACAGGTATTGACATTATCGGCGACAGCAATCTATTCGATTTTGTATATGGGTATTGTCGCCTCGGCTATTGGGTACCTTTTATATAATCTCAGCATCGAGCAAATCGGCCCTACCCGCACCTCGTCGTTTGTCTATAGTTTGGTTCCGATTTTTGTCTCGTTTCTGGCTTTGGTATTCTTCGACGAACCGATTACCCTTGTAACCATCTCCAGCACTGTTTTAATCATCCTCGGCCTGCGGTTCATGTTGAAGGAGAAAACATAGACGAACCGAAAAATGGGTTTGTTTCCTCAGATTAACGTTTTGGGTCATATCAAATCGGTGGTGATTACGACAGGCGAAGGCCTGTTTTCGGCTGTCGCGTAATTTATCTGAACTTTTGCCGAGAAGTTAATCATTTATTTTATTCTACCTTAGTGTTTTTATTGTCATACCCGCGCAGGCGGGTATCCAGATGGTTTGAACTTTCTCTGGATTCCCGACTCGTTTCGCCCTTCAAGGGGCTTCACTCTCGGGAATGACAGGCGAAGGCCTGTTCTCGGTTGTCGCGTAGATGATCGGAGTTTTTTGGCATAAATCCTCTTTTGATAAAATCTGTTAATTACTTTCATCTTTGAGGAGAATTTCAGATTTAATGGCAAACAGACAAGATAATTGCTGACGCTCCCAGCGGGAACCCACCCGAACCAGGCAAAGACCGGTTCGGGCGGGCAACCGGTCGATTGGGCCACCGGATGTATAAAAATGTGATTGACAAATGTCATCCGATCTATTTTACATTAATCTATGATTATTATTTCAATTGATACAAATGCTCTATCTTCAATGACTAAGAATGATAGTGAATATCAAATTATATTGGGTAAAATCAGAAAACTTCATGATGAAAAAATATTATGCTTACATTTTATACCTGTTGTCTTTTTTGAAACAATAAAAGGAATAAATTCCGTTAAAGCTTTTGAGAAAATGCAAATTAATGTCAGGCGAGCATCTGAATTATGCAATAAGCATATATTTCCTGATACGGCAATACATTTGAGAAATACAGCACACTTATCATCAATTAATGAAACACAGGAAAAAGGGAAAAATTGGCTACAAATATTTAGGAGACTAAGTATTTGCACAAATTATGCGAACTTCAAAAAACAATTTGAGGCTTTACAAAATGAAATAGCTTTCAAATTAAAGGAGAACCACCGCTTTTCAATAAATTACATCGAGAATCGACTTAAGAATATTGATCATTTGGCAAAGAAAGAACAACATTCAATTATCAAATCACGAATATTTATGAATTGTATGAGAAAAACCTTTTTACTTGAGGGGATTAAGCACTTTGGTTTAGAGTCTTTGAAAGATAATTATTCTATAGATCAAATTGAAACCAAATTGCGGGGTCTTACTTATTTTAAGTATTCCTGCGCCAATCTATTCAAGAAGTATCTGAGACCGGATAGGCGAAAAAGGCCAAGAGAAAGTGATTATTGCGATATCGTGCAAACGGTTTATCTAGATCTATGTGATTATATCGTCACTTCGGACAAGAGCTTTGCCGACACGGTCAACAATTCTGGGTGCGAATATTTAGAAGATAGAGTTATTCTATATGAGGATTTTAAGAATGAATTAGATAATTTTAGTCTGCAAAAGAAAGCACTATCTTCAAGCAATATCGAAATTCCACCATTTGAATAAGGGGCTTTCCCGCTTGCCCATCGGAGACAATACTTATATATTTCCCATCTATGGATGAAATGATTAATAAAATTGGAATCGGGGAAATTTTTTTTCTCATTGCCGGGAATTGTGTCGTCGAAGACGAAAAGACGACATTCGAGACGGCCGAATATCTCAAAAATCTATGCGAAAAGCTCAAGCTTCCGTTAATATATAAATCATCATACCGCAAAGCCAACCGCACATCGGGTAAGTCGTTTGCCTCAATCGGTGACGACGAAGCGATAGCCATTCTCGAAAAAGTCCGGACGAAGTTCGACCTCCCTGTTTTGACCGATATTCATGAAACGAACGAGATTGAACTGGCCAAAAACATCGATGTCCTTCAGATTCCGGCCTTTTTGTGCCGTCAGACTGAACTTATCCGGGCGGCGGCCGCGACCGGCAAATGGGTCAATATAAAAAAGGGGCAGTTTCTCTCGCCGGAAAATATGAAAGAAGCCGCCGAAAAGGGAGTTGGGGAAAACGGTAAAAAAATCATGCTGACCGAACGTGGAACGACTTTCGGTTACAACAACCTCGTCGTCGATTTTCGGTCGATTGAAATTATGAGAAGTTTCGGGTATCCGGTCGTTTATGACGCCACTCACTCGGTGCAGCGTCCCGGCGGGATGGGAACTTATTCGGGAGGCGACAAGCAGTTTATTGTCACCCTTGCCCGGGCCGCCGCCGCAGTTGGAATCGATGGTCTGTTTGTCGAAACTCACCCCGAACCGTCGCGGGCCAAATCGGACGCGGCCACGCAATTGCCCCTCGACCAGATGCCCCGATTATTGAAACAGATTCTGGAGATTATTGGAAAATAGATGCCGACCAAAAAGAAATACCTGGCCAAACGGCAATTGATGGAGCGTTTCAAGAAGGTCAAGGCCCTCATTCTCGACGTTGACGGCGTTTTGACCGACGATCATATTTATATGGGTCCCGACGGCTTTGAACTCAAGAAATTCCATATCGGCGATGGGCTGTCGATGGTTCTGGCGATGCGCTCGGGACTCGAGATAATGATTATGTCCAACCGCCCCTCTCCGGCTACGACTTCGCGCATGAAAGATTTAAAAATCAAACACGTCATTCAGGCTCATGGTGACAAAGCTCGCATCGTCGGAGAATATTTGAAAAAGAAAAAGCTTGGTTTTGATCTCAAACAAACAGTATTTATCGGTAACGATATTATGGACGTGACCCTGGCCCAGGCCGCCGGAATTGGAATTGCGGTAGCGTCGGCTCATGACAACCTTATTGCCGTCGCCGACTACATTACCAAAAACAACGGCGGGCAGGGAGCCGTGAGGGAAATTATCGAACTGTATTTCAAGGCGATCGGTAAAAAACCGGTTGATTATTTTACGAAATGATTCTCAAAACCGCCAAAGATGTTATTACCAAGGAATCTCAAGCCATCGCCGGCCTAGTTGAGCGGTTGGATGAAAATTTCGAACGGGCAGTCAAAGCCATTCTCGAAACATCCGGACGGGTGATCGTGACCGGCATGGGCAAATCGGGAATAATCGGTAAGAAAATCGCGGCGACGTTTTCATCGACCGGTACTCCGGCTATATTTCTCCATCCGGCCGAGGCCATCCACGGCGACTTGGGGATCGTTACCAAACAGGATATCGTTATCGCCATATCCAAATCGGGCGGTACGGAAGAGTTGCATCATATTATCCCGGCCTTCAAAAGGCTGGGTATTAAAATTATCGTCCTGACCGGCGAGACCGATTCGCCTCTGGCTCAGAGGGCCGATATTGTTATCGATTGCTCGGTACCCAACGAAGCCTGTTCCAACAATCTTGTTCCGACCTCATCGGCCACCGCGGCGGGAGTCATGGGGGATGCCTTGGCGGTCGTACTTCTCGAACAGCGAGGATTCACTCAGGATGATTTTGCGCAGCTTCATCCCGGGGGATCGCTGGGACGGAGGCTTCTGCTCCGGGTTTCCGATTTGATGCATACCGGCGACAAAATCCCAATGGTCAAAAAATCGGCAACCGTGCAGGAAACGCTCATTGCGATGTCGCAGGGGATGCTCGGCACAGCCGTGATTGTCGATGACGACGGTAAGCTGGCGGGTATCTTCACCGACGGCGATCTGCGTCGCATATCGGAAAAAGGCAATGGCTTTATGGAAATGGCGATTTCACAAATGATGTCCGAAAATCCCAAAACGATTTCGGCTGACGCCCTTCTCGATACGGTCCTGGCGATGTGCGAAAAATACAAAATCACGGCCCTGGTTGCGGTCGATGACGATAACCGGCCGGTTGGAATAATACATCTGCATGATATCCTGCAATCGAAACTGGTGTGAGGTTTCGGTGATTTCCCGTGGCGAATAAACTCAAAAACAATATTGTTTTTTTCAGCGCCCGTATTCTTTTTTGGCTGATAAATTTTCTCCCGCGATTTATAACTCTTTTCCTCGGCGAACTGCTGGGGATGATCGCGTATTGTCTCATCAAAAAAGAACGGCATAAAACACTTCTCAATCTGGATCGAGCATACGGGAATAGCTTAAGCTATCACCGAAAAAAAGAAATCGCCCGGTTATGTTTTCAGACGTTCGGGCGGGCCGCTCTTGAAGATATGCGCATGCGCCGGTATTATCAAACCCAGATGCGGCCCAATATCGAAATCGTCGGGGAAGAGAATCTCAAGAAAGCATATCAGAAAGGAAAAGGCATCGTCGCATTTACCGGGCATATCGGCAATTTCGAGCTTCTTGCCGCCTGGGTGGCGCAGTCAGGTTATAAAGCGGCTGTCATCGGGAGGGAATTATACGATAAACGTCTCGATGAGATGTTGATCGCCAACCGCACGGCCATGGATATCGTAAATATCCGCACTGACGACTCGCCTCGCGATATTTTAAGGTTTCTCAAAGACAATTACGCCATCGGCTTTCTTATTGACACCGATTCGTTTCGCGTCGGCGGGGAGCTGACTCCGTTTTTTGGACGTCTGGCCAAAACTCCCATCGGCCCGACTCAACTGGGCCTTGTATCGGGAGCCGCCTTTTTGCCGATATTCTGTTTGTCGTTCCCGAGAGGCAAATACAAAATCGTCATCGGCGAAGAATTAACAATCGAATCGCGCGAACGGACCCGGGAAAATATTTATAAAATTACCGGCCGCATGACAAAAGAGATCGAGAAAATTATCCGCCGCCACCCTGACCAATGGATCTGGATGCACAACCGCTGGCACACCCGCCCAGAAGTGAATGATCTTGAGTTTTTGAGGTCGCTGAAAGGCTAGCAATAAAGGATTGAACATGAAGAGTAAGTTAATCATTATTGGATTCGGAAAGATGGGGAAGCATTACGCGAAGTTGTTTAGTAATGCTTTTGAAGTTGGTGTTATATCTACATGTAATATTAGAGAAGAAGTTGAACAAACCGGCGCCAGGCTAATCGACAATTTTGAAACTGCCATTAGTTCCGCTGACTATCTATTGCTTTCTGTGCCGATTAACGCCCTTGGCAATGTAATTACAAAAATCAATAAATACGTTCGACCGGATACTATCGCAATTGATGTTTGTTCGGCGCGGGTCGCGGCTGAAAAAGAACTTTCCCGCCTCAAGTGTAAACATTTTGGTCTTCATGGAGATATTGTAATAGGTACTCCCGATGAGAAAATTATTGATTTTTTATCACGTGGCAATAATGAATTTATCTATATGTCTCCTGAAGAGCATGACAAGCACAATTCAATTTACGGTCTCGTGCATTTTATTGGGCTGGCTTTAGATGATTTCTTAACTGAAGAAAATAAATCAGCGTTGGCTAAATCTCCGGCTGGTATGTTTATCCTTAACCTTGTCGCGCATATCAAAGATAATTCCCCCGCAACTTATTGGGAAACGCAAATGCTTAATATGATCACCGGAGAAAAAAGAAAAGAATTTATAAAGGCACTTCAGAATTATGATAAGTTACTCGGAGAAGGAAAATCGCCATTTGAATTCTTCGTCAATGACTGCGTAACTACAAATGATAATGAATAATGGTTATTGAGTTTCTGGAGCCGCTGAAAAATCCGCTGTATGGCAGGTCGGATTCCGATTATGCGTCATTCGTAGGGCTGGAGCCCGACGGGTTCCAGCCAAAAGGTATTTTTGTTTTGGAAAAATTAGCGGACAAACCTAAAATTCATTCTCCAAATTATATTGAATATTGCCCGTCCCAATGAGTATATCTTATAGCATAAAGAAGGCTTGAAAAACCTGATTACTATATGCTATATTAATCTCAGCGGGGCTCATGCGCGTTTATGATTTTTATTGACAGCTAAACCTTAAACAGGTAGTTACATATTATGGATTACGGAAAAATAATAGCGACCGGATTCAAGCAGGCCTGGAAATACAAATCTCTCTGGATCTTCGGTTTGTTTGTTTCCGGAGGCGGCAGCGGATATTTCAATTTGTCCGACAAATTTGAACGCGGTGATATCGGCAATTGGGGACGCTGGGACCGTTTCGGCGATTTTGATTTAAGGAATTTCGATTTTGATAATCCTCTCTTTATTCTGGCTCTCGCCGGAATTGTTCTTCTTCTCGTACTCGTTTTCTGGGTATTGGGAACGATATCAATCGGAGGATTAATCGGAGCCGCCCGTGATATCAAAAGTAATATGGAATACCGGTTTTCGAACGCCCTCTCAACCGGACTTAAAAAATTCTTCCCTCTCTTCGGCTTATCGCTTCTGGCTCTGATAATCGGAGGCGCTTTTGTATTTATACTTATAATGATTGGGGTCGGCACGTTTATAATTCATGTCGGATTGGGACTTTTATCTCTCGCTATATTAATCCCCCTGCTCATCGTCGGTATTTTTATAATCGGAGTCACGGCGGCCCTCACCGAACGGATGATTGTCATCGAAAACAAACAGGTCTTCGACTCAATCGGCGACAGCTTCGCCCTCTGGAAATCCCATCTGGGACCATCGATTCTCTACGCCCTCATCTATCTGGGAATATCCATCGCTATCGGCATAACCGCCATGATTATTGTAATTTTCATGGTTCTTCCATTTATTGCCGTCGGATTTGTCAACTGGCTTTTGGCAGTCCTGATAGGCGTCCCGACGGTGCTTATAATACTCCTCGTAATAAGCGGCTTTACCGGGTCGGCCACGCATCTTATGACTACCGAATGGTATTATCAACTCAAAGGATTATCCCAGGCGGTCGCGGCTATTCAGGTAAACGCGCCTGCTCCGCCACAGACTTCATCGACTCCGCCACCACCTTCCACGGACGATAATCCGCCTCCGCCACCCCCACCGCCGGAAACGACGCCACCACCTGAGAATGGATAATTAACCATGCGGGATAATTCCTTCGTTAAGATTATTTTATTAATATTGGCCGTCTGTCTTGCGCCGTCAACTCTATCGGTATTGGCGCAGACAACCGACCTCCCCGACGTGGAAATGGTCATCGATAATTTTGATTACATGATTTCTCTTTTCCCCGATGATTATGACAGCCGCAGGCACGCCGTTCGGGCTTGCTCAACGATTACTCCCGTAGCCGAATCATTAAAAGTATTCTGGGAGGAACAGGGCGATATTGTTCTATATTATCTTTCTTATTATGCCGGAATCAACTGGGTTGAGCCGGAGTTCAAAATATATCTCGTCAAATATTATCCCGATTACGCTAACCATAACCCAATGACGATACCGTTAGCTGGTAAAAAAGACGGCGATCGTATAATCGCTCTGCCCCGGGGCTTGTCTCATTACTTGACTCTGTTCCGGCAACTGGCTAAAAGACTGTTAGACCAGGCGTCTTTGCCGGGAAGCGGCAATTATTATATTGCCGGCCATCCGTTATTGCGTAAAACGCCTCGAAGATTTGACAATATGGCCAATCTTTTGGCCCTGAGAACTCTTTCCGATTTTACCAACGTCGATACTTTGATGGCTGTTTTCAAATCGGCTCATTGGAAAAAACGAGAACCGGGGCAGGAAGTGTTTTTCAATTATTTCTGGGATAACTGGCATCTTTCAGAGGATTCAACCTTAGCCAGTTATATAGCCAATGAACCTTACGGTTCCCGCCTTGTCGCCCTGACCCGTCCGCCCGTTACCCGGCCCCGGGAATCCGGATGGGGCGACCATCAGCTTCAGGCTCCTCCCGGCGGGCAATTGGGCTTTTCGGTTGCCCGGGACCGTTCCGGGTTTTTCAGAGTCGTCGAAATTGATAGCTTTAAGCTGGCGTTTGTATCCGGTCTGAGAACCGATGATTTAATCAGAAATATCGACGGAACCGCGCCCCGTAATATCAAAGCGCTATTCACCTTGATTTTAAACAAGCTTCCCGACGGAGCTCATGTCAATATCGTCAGAAACGATGAGCCGGAATCGGTAATCATCCACCTATGGTCTGATTTGCCCGATGACCTGGAACTGTACTATGAAAGGCAACAGTCGGAAATTTACGATTCCACCGATCAGGAATAACCAATAATTCTCAATTTCGATTAATCGTGCATAGAGTCCCTCCATCATAAATTTTCCCTCGATGAATTTGTTTTAATCCCTCCATGATTATAAAAAAAACCCGCTTTTGTCCGATAATCTTTATAGCTAACAGCAGGAGATAGAATGAATCAGGAAAAGGTTTCAATAGCGTTAGTCGAGCGGAAAAAATTCGACGATCAAAAAGCCCACACCGTCGCGCCCAATATCTGGTGGGTTGGCCATTTTGATAAGGCAACCAACCGCTCGCATAATCCTTATCTATTAATGGACGGTCGGGAGGGAGTGCTGATTAATCCCGGCTCGCGCGCGGAACAAAGTCACAGGATAATCAAAAGTAAAGTTACTTCGGTGATAAACCCCGAATTAATTCAGCATATCGTGTTGCTCCATAATGATCCGAGCCGGTGCGCCGCGACTCCTTTATTCGAGGGGATATGCGATTCCAACGTTCGAATCTACGCGCCTTCCCGAACGGTAGATTCCATTCGTCATTACGGATGCAGGCATCCCGTTATCGGCCTTGATGGCGGAGACAGCATCATCTTGAAATCGGGAAGAAACCTGACCTACTATGAAACGCCGAACCTGGAATGCGCCGGTTCAGGATTTCTGCATGACGCTGAAAGTGGCACAATATTTTCCGGCAACCTGTTTTATATCCCCGGTGACGAATGGAATCTTTATGCCGGTTCTGAAAGCCGGGAAGGAATAACACCCGCGCCCACTCAGGGAATCTGTTCAAAAAAAGCGTTTCATCAGGCTCTTAATAAAATTGAAAGATTATCCCCGGAACGGATCTGCCCTCATCAGGGACCTATTCTTGAAGAGGATATTGACAAGTATATCGCCTTCGCCCGAGAGATTGAATTCAATAATTGATATAAAGTGATTTTGCCAAAACCCCGCCTCGGGCGAGTTTTTTTCTGTTTTCCAAATTAAGACCCGCCGAACAAAGACAATCTAACCCCGACCTGATTGACCGGAGGTTTATAGAATGTTCCATATATTCGCTGATAGTTCAATGAGATTGATTTATAAACCGGCTTAACAATGGAAAGCTCAATATAATAGTCCCTGTCATTTGTAAAATCGAGTTCCCAGTTAAAATCACCGGTAAATTCAAATATGAAATTCGTCCCGAGATTAAATTCATTTATCGAAATAATCTGCAGCGTCGTCCCGCGATTTTTGCCGTTATCGTCAAAATTCCTGAAATAAGATATTTCATTCGTGTAAGGAATTATATTTTCCGATACCGCCAAAGATGTTAAAGCAAATGAGAAAATAAGCGCCCCGATTAGAATACATTTTGTAAATTTCATCTCCGAAAGCCATCCTTTCTTAAAAAAAAACCATACGAATAATTGAATTGCCAAGATAGCCCATAACTTTGAAAAATCAAGAGGTTGACTCTAATTAGATGGTTCAAGTCTCTGACTATCAGAGGTCTTTATAATACCCTGTCTTATGGGAAGTTATGCATCCTGCCCGGGGATTTTCCCCGGTTGAAAATCTTATAATGATGAATATACTGGATAAAAAAACCCATGTGCAAATATTGTACATTCGATTCATGGAAAGTAAAAATCTACCGATTAATTATATATCGAAGGGCCAAATAAGGACAATAAAATAGAGGGTTTGGAGAGGATTATGACAGAAACCAAGATTAACAATGTTGCGACCGAAGAACTGTTGCAACTCGTCAGTTTTAAAATTGGATCTGAAGAATATGGTATCGATATTCTCAAGGTCCAGGAAATCAACCGTATGCCTGATATAACCAAGGTTCCTCAGGCGCCGCACTATGTTGACGGGGTAATAAATCTCCGCGGCAAAGTGATTCCGATTATCAATACTCGCCGGAAATTCAATCTGGAGGAGAAGGAGGAGGATAAGGACACCCGTATCGTTGTCGTTGATATTAACGGTGAGGTTATTGGACTCGTCGTTGACTCGGTCAATGAAGTCTTGCGCATACCGGGTTCAATTGTCGAGCCGCCGCCGAATGTAACAATTGATTCCGGAGCCAACTATATCACCGGCGTGGCGCGTCTCGATGACCGCCTGCTCATCCTTCTCGATCTTGGCAAATTGGTCGGAGATACTACTGCTATGATGAATGAAATGCCGGAAGAAGCAATGGCATAAGCAGGAAAACATTCAAAATTGAAAAGCTCGATTTTAATCGGGCTTTTTTTATTGTCATTTTTGGATAAGACCCTTTTCTTAAAAACAATTAGGCATATTGGCTTTTGGCCGATAAAATAACAAACAGGGATGTTTGTATGCAAAATACCAGGGACAAAAAAATTCTGGTTACCGGCGCGGGCGGATTTATCGGGTCTCATGTCACTGAACTTCTTCTCAACGCGGGTGCCAAAGTAACCGCCTTTGTTCGCTATACATCAACCGGACAGGCCGGATTTCTCGACGAAATCAATATACCCGAGAAACGACGCCTTAATATTGTCCCGGGCGATATTCGCAGTTATGAAGACGTAAAGCGGGCGGTTGGCAAAAATGACATCATTATCCACCTCGCCGCCCAGATTGCCATACCTTATTCTTATATTTCTCCCGGTGATTTTCTCAATGTCAATACCGTCGGAACCATAAACATCCTCAACGCTGCCAGGGAAAAGAATATCAAAAGAATAGTTCAGCTTTCGACGTCAGAAGTTTATGGATCGGCCCAGTATCTGCCGATTGATGAAAATCATCCCCAGGTTGCTCAATCCCCTTATGCCGCCTCCAAAATCGCCTCCGATAAATTGGCCGAATCCTTTCATCGCTCATACAATCTCCCGGTCGTCATCGCCCGGCCGTTTAATACTTATGGCCCCCGGCAATCGGCCCGAGCCGTTATCCCGACTATCATCATTCAGGCTCTGCGCGGAAAAACCATATCCCTGGGAAATATACATACTCGCCGGGATCTTAATTTTGTCGGCGATACCGCGGCGGCTCTAATAAAAATAGCCCTCTCTTCCAAAAGCAACGGTGAACAATTCAATATTTGCTCTGGCAAGGATTATTCGATTGAAGAAATTGTCAAACAAGTTGGAAATTTACTGGGGAATAAACTGATTATTAAAACCGATAAACGCCGCGTCAGACCCAAAAAATCCGACATTGACCGGCTTCTTGGCGACAGAAAACGGGCAGTAGAAACTTTTGGGCTCGCGAAAATAATCGATATATCAAAAGGGCTCGAAAAAACCATTGAGTATTTCAATGCCCGTATCGACAAAACTAAAAAAGAGGATTATCAACTCTAATGAAAGCGGTCATTCTCGCAGGCGGCAAAGGCTCACGCCTGGAACCTTTCACCTACGTCTTTCCCAAACCATTGATGCCGATCGGCAGCTACCCGATTCTGGAAATTGTGCTTTCGCAATTATCCCAGGCCGGAATCGACGAGGCTATTTTGACCGTCGGTCACGAAGCATCCAAGCTTATCAAAATGGTTACCGCCGCGGGTGATTTCGATCTGCGCATCAGGTATTCGGAAGAAAAAAAACCTCTCGGTACAGCCGGACCGCTAAAACTTATCAAAAATCTCGGCAAAGATTTTCTGGTTTTGAACGGCGATATATTGACTGATATCGATTTCAAAAGATTTATCGACTATCACAAAAATAATAAGGCCATCGCGACCGTCGCGTCATACCAAAGAAAATTGCCGATTGATTTCGGGGTCATCGAAACCGCCGGCGATAAAATCACAGCTTACCGGGAAAAACCGAATGTCGAGTATCTTGTTTCTATGGGGATCTATGCCTTTAAGAGAGAAATACTCAAATATATCCCAACCAATCAAAAATTTGATTTCCCGCAACTGGTCAATAAACTGCTAAAATTGAAAATTAATCCCGCCGTTTACCATCATAAGGGCGAGTGGCTTGATATTGGGCGGCCGGATGATTATACCAAGGCAATCAAGCTATTCTTCAAAAATAGCAAACGTTTCACCGGAAAAAACGTTAAAACCTTTAATCGCCGTAACCGATAAACTAAACAAACGATAACAGGACGCTTATTACAGGGTAGGATATGAACTATTTAATCACCGGCGGAGCCGGATTCATCGGCAGCAATCTCGCTTTTGAACTTGTCAAACGAGGCGATTCCGTCCGCGTACTGGACAATTTTTCGTCAGGCAACCTCGACAACATTGAACCGTTGCTCGATAAAATCAAAGTTATCGAAGGTGATATTCGGGATTTCTGGACGGTCGAAGAGGCGATGAATGATATCGATTACGTTTTGCACCACGCCGCCCTGCCCTCGGTCGCCCGTTCCGTTCAAAATCCTTTGACCGCCAACGCCGTCAATATTGGCGGGACTTTAAATATCCTGGAATCGGCCCGGCAGGCCAATGTCAAAAGAGTTATCTTTGCCTGTTCATCGGCTATCTACGGCGATTCGGAAGAGCTTCCCAAAATTGAAACGATGAAACCCGATCCCTTGTCTCCGTATGCCGTCAATAAATTAACCGGCGAGGAATATTGCAAAATTTATTATCAGCTCTATGGACTGGAGACGGTTTCGCTGCGTTATTTCAACGTTTTCGGACCGCGTCAGGATCCGGCCAGCCAATATTCGGCGGCTATTCCTATTTTCATCAAAGCGATTTTACACGGCAAACCGCCGGTGATATTCGGCGATGGTGAACAGTCCCGTGATTTTGTTTATATCGAGAATGTCGTCAACGCCAACCTGAAAGCCTGTACCGCCCCCAATGCTCCGGGCCAATGTTTCAATATCGCCAGCGGCCAACGTATTACACTAAATAACCTTTTGAAATTAATCTCCGGTGTTTTAAATATCGATATCAATCCCAAATACGTCGATCCCCGCCCCGGAGATATTCTTCACAGCGGAGCCGATATCCAGGCGGCCATAAGCGGGTTGGGATACTCCGTCGATTTTGATTTAAGGATCGGTTTGAAGGAAACCATTAAATGGTTCTCCGATATCTTTTCGGAAACTACCCCGGTCGGCGGCATAAGCATTGACTAATTGTTAGCTGCGCCGATTAATCCGTCATAGCCTCAATTTCTTATTTCTTCTATTATCATTTTCTCATGAATCAATTCATAAATTATCACGTATATAACAACTGGAGCGGCGCCGAGGAGCCAAAAATGAAGGAAATTGATTATCCCTTTTCCCAAATCGCCGGCGGGAAGATTCTGGATGTCGCCACCGGCGAGGGCGGGTTTATAGAATTACTAACCGACAGATTACCGGCCTTTGATGAAATAATCGGCATCGATATTGTTGAATCTAAATTCAATAAGACC
Source organism: Candidatus Zixiibacteriota bacterium (assembly GCA_036480375.1). Classification (NCBI taxonomy): domain Bacteria; kingdom Pseudomonadati; phylum Candidatus Zixiibacteriota; species Candidatus Zixiibacteriota bacterium. Next base: position 39,235 of record JAZGGI010000027.1, on the reverse strand, counting down.
AGGGAAAAATACGAAGGCAAAAATATCTCATTTGCCCAAATGGATGGGGCCAAACTGACCTTTGATGATGATAGTTTTGACACGGTTGCCATTTGCAATTCCCTCCATCATCTGGGCAACATCAATGAAACGCTGAATGAAATGATGCGAATCCTCCGGCCGGGGGGAACCTTTATAGTTGCCGAAATGATTCGCGACAATCAAAGCCAGCTCCAGTTAAACCATGTTGATTTGCATCATTGGTGGGCCAAAATAAATCGGCTGGAGGGCATCACTCATAACCAAACCATGACAAAAAATGAGATTATCAGTTATGTCGAAATCCTGAGTCTTTCTTCGCTTGATTTCTACGATTACGTCGATCCCGATACCGACCCCCAGGACAAAGATACGATCCAATATATCAATAATGTCATTGACGAATATTTGGAAAAGTTAAACGGTCAGTCGGATCATAAAACCCTCATAGATGAGGGTAATACTCTCCGCAATCGCATAAATAAAATCGGTATTGCCTGGGCCACTCAGCTTGTCATAATAGGTAGAAAATAATCAATTCTGGCAGCACTTCAAAAGAGCACCGTCACGGAATATGAAATTTATTATCATAATTGCATCGGCTAATACTATTTCTCCATCGCAATCAACATCAGCATGCGCTTCATCAGAAGGCGGCGATCCGCCTCGAAACAGATAATGCAATAGCGTGACGGCATCGGCTACGTCAGTCCGGTTGTCGCCATTGGCATCGCCGCAAAGAACATCAATCCCCATATCCATAAGAGCCCGGTGCAAAACCGCCACGGCCGTCTCACCATCCATCAAAGTCAGAGGAAAATTCAACAGGACAAACTGATAATCATCGCCCAAATAGCGAATACCATTAACTGCGCCATGATGAACCGTATCGGCGTCGGATGATATGTATGAATATATCGGCTCGGCTTCTTCGGTAGGAATCAAATACCCGGTCATCGGGATATAACCGCTGATTGGCAATTGCGACGCCGTCAGCTTGGCGGTATCGGCCAAAATGTCTTCATAATCCGAATGAAGCGACGCACATCCCATCAAATCCCCGTAGAAATACGCTCCATCGAATACAAGAGCGTTGGTAACAAGACCGTCAAGTTTTAAGTATTGTTTGAAGAAGTCATTATCATCGAATGTCCAGGTAATGGTTTCATCCGAAGGAGATCTGAAAATCGAACTAATAATAATCGCTTTGCCGCCGCCGTCAAAATATGTCCGCAGGTCGTCAAATGCCCTGGGATCAATCAGGTTCCATCTCGATTCGGAATCAAATATAAGAATATTGTAGTCGGCGAATTCGTTGATGGTGTGATAAAATCGGTCGTACATTTCCATCCGCGACGGCAGCCGGGATAAGGCGTTATTATAAAGCGTTTCCAGATAAGAAGTGTAGAACGGACCGGTCTGAGAATGAGACCAGCCATTAAAATCACACAATAATATTCCCTCGTTCATCGCCATCGGAATTGCATATAAGATATCGCTTAACAACGACTCCAACCCGAGCTCGTTTTTCACCGCTACCGAATAGTAATATCTGTCTCCGGATACGACATTGTAATCTCTATATGAATGTTCTGAGGTCAAATCATAAGGATATAACGAATCTCCACGCTCTCCGCGATAAACAACAAATTCCACATTGGCCGAATCAACCGAAGGCGTCCATGATAGTACCGGAACAGCATCAATCACGGAAATTGAGAATTCTTTTACCGGATGAGGGCGAGCCGGAGTCAAGCTCACCGGCAGAGACAACCCCGATTCCCGATGACGCCGGTCGCTCAAACTTACCGCCCAATCGTATTCATTTGTTGAATATGGGACGTCAAATCGACAGATAGTATCCATCATTAAATAGCTATTGAATTTTTGCCATTCACCATTATAGGTTTTATCGCGAGAATAAAGATTGTATCCGGCCAAATCTGGCCTTATGCTCGCATTCCAGGTTAGATCAACGTAATCATCGTCATAATCGACAATCTTCATCCCCTGTGGCGGTCCCGGGGTCGGTTTCTTCAAACCGGATTTATATACTTGCTCCGCCCGGCGATGATGCAAAATCAATTCCGAAAAATCCAAACTCTTTTCAAATGGAATTGGATCATACATTTCGTAAAAATTGGCAAAATCATCAGGATTGGCATGCACGTTATCGGCCGCCACCAGAGCCACGGCAAACGTCACCGAATCTCCCGGAGGCAAATCAAACGGCCCGAACGATAATAAAAACCTCGTATCACATCCATCCGCTACATCAATTGCGGTTTCAACAGGTGGATTCCTCCAGCCATTCGTGGTATCAAATAGATTCGTTTCCAACTGATTATAATCGATTTCTGGATATGACAAATCGTCATATTTGCGTTGGTCCAATCTCCAATAGGATGATGCGGAAGGACTTGGCCAATAATTACCCAGTTGACGAGGGCCAAAAATTCCATCATCAGGGTTACCACTACTGCACCACCAGTTGAAATTAATCCGCTCCACATCAAAACTTGCTTCAAGTAATCTGACGGAAATTGCTCCGCGCGGAGATCTGTAATCCCAGACAAGTTCACCGCCCGATCTAATCGGATCACCATCATTATCCATAATATAGGCAATTAATGATTTCTGACTGGGAACATTATCGTTTAAGCCAACCTCCAACGTTCCGGCACAATCATCCATATAACCGGATTGATTGAATGAAATATGATTCACATCTGCATCCAAAAATATCCCTGCCCAGCCGTCTGTTATATTTTTATCCTGAATATTGGTAATAGTATATTCCATTATCACAAAATCATCATAAAGCGGATCGCTCCAGCTATAAGTCCGGTGCACAACTTCAAGTCCCAGAGGTCTATGATAAAAAGTTGGCCCTTCGCTACCATAAAATGTATCAACTACGGTTGAAATAAATTCATCATCGGCATAATTACCGGTGCGATATGTATTTCCGCGTATATAATCTTCAGGAAAAAGTTCTCTATCCCCAATCCATCCATCATCACCAACTGTGACAAATGAATCACTATCTGCAACGCCGCCAATCCACAAAGATCCGACATAGGCATACTTCAGATCACTCCCCTTCGGATATGTCAGCGGCTTCAGTAATTCCCCGGTTTCAGGATCTACCGAATTCCCCGCTCCATTTAAACCAATATTGGTCTCGTATATCGTTGTATAAAATTTCCCAGCATCATGAACGGCGACCTTTCGCGGATCTCCGGGCAATATAGTCTGATCATTTAAGGAAACCTTATCCTCAGAATTCTTTGAATATCCCCCTTCATCGGCGGCTAACAAAAACCCAGCCATCAGCATAACAATAGCCGCCAAAAATAGTCTTACCGTAAACTGATATTTCCCCATAGCAATACCCCTCAGGTTAATTTATATTAATAAATATAACATACTTTCCCTTATCGCAAAGTCTTTTTTTCTCGGAATATGAATTTTCACAGCCTAAAGTGAGAGGTGGCCGTGTTTGATATAGACGAATTAACTATGGTTTATGTTTAATGCCAAATAAAAATCACAAACGATACGGCAACGATAAACGGCAGACATTTGGATATGAGACTTTTGAGATTGATATTTTTGCCGGTTGTTTGTGAATAAAAAATGCCCGGGGAACTGGGGATTCCCTGGGCGAGGCAAAAGTATATATAGCGTAAACAGGTTTTTTACTAATTCGTGCTTATTCTGTCTTTTGCTCCGGATGTGATTCCAGATGCTTTTTTCTGAGCGAACTGGCCACAAAGTAGTAAATCAAGAGTCCGGCCCCGGCGGCTATCAGCATCATGCCGAAAATAAATTCGGTTTCAACATATCCCGGGAAAGCCTGAATCACCAAAAGGCTGATACCGACCAAAACGAAAACCAATCCCCATTTTAACGAAGTAGGAGCATATCTCTCGTGGCCGTTGAAATTCAAAAACTTAACCTTCTCATCAACCATCCCTCGATTGATTAGCTTTGATTTCAAAAGATAGTCGAGCCAGAGTTTTATCATATATGCGACAACTCCGAATACTACCGGTACTATTATTATTTCAGGATTCTGCATTGTTTTCTCCTTTACATTTAATTTTGCTTTCTACACCATCAGACCGATATCTCCCGCAATTGTTGCAATTTTTTATCTTCATATTTTCTGCAACTTTTGCTTTCTTATTCTGTCAAATAGGGTGACGATATATGATTGATTTAAAAAAGTTGGTTGACAGCATCTTGGCCGGAAATAAAGCGGCCTTCCGCGATTTGATAAATCAAACCCAACGCCTTGTCAGTCATATAGTTTATCGAATGATAAAACGGGAGTCGGATCAGGAAGATATTTGTCAGGAGGTTTTTATTAAAGTGTACCAGAATCTCGGAAATTTCCGGTTTGATTGCAAGCTCTCAACCTGGATCGCGAGAATAGCATATACGACCTGCCTTAACTTCCTGGAAAAAAAGAAACTTCCGTTTTATGAAGATTTGGGAGACGAAAATAAATCGTTTGAACCGGCCGATGGCGAAACAAAAAGACCTGATTATCAGTTTGCGCAAAAGGATATTTCCGCTATATTAAGACAGGAGATTGATAATATCCCGCCGGTTTATCGGACGATCGTAACTTTATATCATATTGATGAGATGAGTTACGCCGAAATCGCCGATATAATGAAAATGCCGGAAGGAACCGTAAAAAGTTATCTTTTTCGAGCCCGGCGGATGTTAAAAGACAGATTACTGGCCAAATATAATCGGGAGGAACTGTGAACCGAGATCATTTGACAGAAGAACGAATTCAGGAATTCCTCGATCGCAATTTAATTTTGGATGATGAAACCGCCTTCCATCTGAATACCTGCCCAAAATGTCGGCAGGCGTTAACCGATTATAAGGCTGTTATCTCCGGTCTATCGGAAGAGCCTGAAATTCAGCTCTCTCCTGATTTTGTCGATGCCGTTATTGGGAAAATACCTGAATTAAATCAAATTGAGACCAAAGAAAACTCAAAGTTTTTCATATTCCAGGAGAAATTTATCGCCGCAGCCTTTGCCCTCATTGTAATTAGTGCCGCGATTTATTTTATCAATTTTGAACATATTTTCTCCGGCTTAATAAACTCATTCTCGGCTCCAGAAAGCAATTATGGAGCATCCTTTACCTGGCTGGAAAACAAACTTTCCGAATTTGGCAAACTGCCCCTGATGGTCTTATTTACGGCAATGACAATCGGACTTATCGCCGGAATCGATAACTTTATTAGTCATCACAGAAAACAAACCGGACTGCGAATATTCAGCGTCTGATTTTTGGAAAAAATAATATAGAAGAAAAGGCGATCCGTAAACGACTCGCCTTTTTTTATATCTTAAACTTCGACCTTTATATCTTCCGGAATTTCTACCTTATCCCACTTGTAACTTTGGAATAACTGCCTGAAATTTCCATGTGCCAAATCATCAATAAAAGTATAAACCACGGGAATCACTATCAAAGTCAGAACCGTCGATGAAATCATACCACCAATTACCGCCCGTGCAATCGGAGCCCGGAACTCGGCGCCCGAGCCGATCGCCAGAGCCAGAGGCAGCACGCCGCCGATTGTTGACAGAGCCGTCATCATAATTGGCCGAAAACGAATCTGACCGGCTTTAAGCAAAGCGACATTCCGCTTTTCGCCCCGCTCGCGCCTCTGCTTGGTAAAATCAATAAGCAAAATAGCGTTTTTGGTCACCAGCCCCATCAACAGCACAATTCCAATCAGCGACATTATCGAAAAGGCGGTATTAAATATCCACAGGCTAATCATGGCTCCCACAATCGCCAATGGTTGCGAAACCATAATCGACAACGGATCGGAAAAACTGTTATACTGACTCGCCAGCACCAGATAAATAAAGATTACCGCCAGAATCAGGGCCATTCCGATTTCCGAAAATGATTCCTCCATAAATTCGGCCTCACCTACGGCTCCAATACTATACCCGGGATCCAGCGCCATCGAATTAATTACCGGCTGGATATCGGCCCGAATATTACCCGTTGGACGCCCCGATGATCCGCCTGAAACTCGAACTTCGCGAACCCGGTCATATCGTTTGATTTCTGACGGCCCGGTTGCTGTCTTAATTTCAGCTATTTGCCCCAGAGGAACGCTGAACCGATCCCGTTCCGGTATTTCCTTGGTTGACGGTACTGCCAGAAGCGACAGATTATTCTTATCCTGACGATACTTCTCGGCCACCTGCAACCGGATATCGTACTCCTCGTCGCCGTCTTTGAATCGGCTAACCTTATCGCCGTCGATAAATGTCCTCATCGTCATGGCTACATCGGCGACGCTGATACCCAGGTCAGAGATCAAATCACGATTCAATTCAATCTGAAGCTCCGGCTTGCCGCTTTCTTCGGATGATTTCAAATCAACCAGTCCGGGAGTATGCTTAATCTTTTCCATTAGTTCTTCGGCGTATTCATTCAACTTATCCCGATCCGGCCCGCGAATCGAATACATAATCGGTTGCTCCTGACCGCCTGGGTCTGAAGTTCCCAACGCCGCGGTAAAGAAAAATCCGGGATAGTCTTTCAGTTTTTCGCGGATAATCCCGGCAATCTCCTGAGCATGCAATTCCCGCTCCGATTGATCGACCAACCTCATGGTGATCGAACCGTAATAAACCGGATTGGACCCGGCCCCGATTGAAGTCAGAATACTCGAAACTTCATCAAACTCCATCAGCATCTGTTCCACCGGTTCGATATCTTTGATAGTCGCCTGCAGATTATTGCCCGGTCTCCCCTGGAACGTTACCGAAACGAGCCCTTCGTCCGCCTGCGGCATAAATTCCGAACCAATAACAAACATCGCCATAAATATACTAAACGCGAAAGCCACTCCCGCCATAAGTAAAACCAGCCAGCGGTAAGAAATCGACCAGCGCAAAGCCGGGCGATACCATTTCTTTTCCAATCTGTCAAAAAGTCGGTTCCAACCCCGGAGTCGTTTATAAATTTTTGATTTCATAACCTCAACCTGGGGTTTCAAATAGATCGATGACATCATCGGCGTCAGGGTAAAAGCGATAAACAAACTAACCAGAATCGCGAACGCAACCGTCATTCCAAACGAATAGAAAAATTGCCCGACAATCCCGCTCATAAACGCCACCGGTAGAAACACGACCATAATCGAAAACGTCGTTGCCGAAACCGCCAGGCCAATCTCACCGGTTGCTTCCCCGGCCGCTTTCATCGGTTTTTTACCCATCTCCATGTGCCGATAGATATTTTCTATTACCACGATAGCGTCATCGATGAGCAGTCCGACAGCAAGCGACAAGCCCAGAAGCGTCATAAAATTGATGGTGAAACCAAGCATCCGCATCAGCGTAAAGGTTGCGATAATCGACGTCGGGATCGCGATCCCGCTGATTATCGTAGCGCGGAAATTCGAGAGGAACAAAAAGATAACCAGAATCGCCAGCGAACCGCCATACACAATATTTATCAGAACATCATCAATCGATTCTTCGATAAAAACCGAATCATCCCGAGCGAGAACGATAGTCATTCCAGCCGGCAAATCCTTTTCAATCTCTTTAACTTCTTCTTTGATCTCACGAGCCACCTCAACCGTGTTGGCTCCCGATTGACGACGAATATCAAGACCGACCAAAGGCCGTCCATTAAGTCGTGAAGTGGATGTCGGCTCGACTTCGGTGTCAATCACGTCGGCCACCTCTTCCAATCGCACCAATCGGCCATTCAGTGTAAGCACAACCAAATCCCGAATTTCCTGCACTGAATTAAACCGACCCATCGTCCGTACGACCCAATCGCGATCTCCGTCAACCATCCGGCCGGCGGGCAACTCCATATTTGCCTGCTGAAGCTTAAAAGCTATATCCGAGGGAGTCAAGTCCAGCGCTCGCAGCCGATCCGGTTTCAAGCGGACCTGAATTTCACGAACCGCACCTCCGACAATACTCGCTTCGCCAACTCCCGACACATTCTCCACCCGCGGACGAATATTATCATCGACATAATCAGTCAAATCCCGGAGAGGTTGCGATCCCGAAATGGCCAGAGAAATAATCGGCTGAGCTTCGGGATCGAATCTTTGAATCAGCGGCTCTTCAATATCATCCGGCAAATCGGGCCGAATATTGGTAATTTTATCTCGCACGTCCGCCGCCGCGTCCAGCTCATCGGTTTCCAATGTGAACTGAATCACTGTCAGCGAATATCCCTCATACGAGGTCGATTCAATATGTTTAACTCCCCCGATAGTGTTACAGGCATCCTCAACTTTCTTGGTAATATCCAGCTCGACCGCTTCCGCGCTGGCCCCCGGATAAACAACCGATATAACAACAAACGGGAAATTCACGTCGGGAAACAGGTCCACCGACAGGGCCATGTACGACGTCACCCCCAGAACCATCAGGGCCAGCGTCATCATGGTCGCGAAGACCGGACGCTTAATCGATATATCAGCAAGTATCATTGCGTCGCCTCCTGAACCTTTGCTCCCGGAGTCAGCATTTTATGTCCCAAAACCACCACCCGATCATCCGGTTGAATCTGACCCTCAATCGCGCTGTAGCTTTCTCCACCGGCCAACACCAAAACCGAAATTAATCGCGCGGTATCCGAATAGACCGCATAAACTGAGACTTCCCCACTCCTATATAAGATAGCATCATTGGGAACCAGTAAAGCATTGGATAGGATCTCAATTTCGACCTCAGCAATCACATAAACGCCCGGCGCGAATCCTTTTATCGGCTCGTCAAAACGGCATTCAACCTCAAAACTCCTCGTTTCCCAATCGGCCGCGTCAGCCACGCTGATAACCGTTCCGGTCATTGCGGTCATATTATCCTGAGATGAGCTGACTATTACTTTCTGTCCGGTCTTTATTATGCCTACCTGAATCGTCGGCACGTCGAGAATGAGCCGCAACGCCGAAACATTAGCGATTTCTATAAGCGGCAATCCCTGCGCCACTTCATTTCCAGCTCGTACCGGAATATCAACGACAACGCCGTCAAACGGAGCCTTGATTTCAATCGCCTGCCGAGCAGACTCGAAATTGGCTTTGGCAACTTTATATTCAGTCTCGGCCGCGTCCCGCTGCGATTCGGAAATGGCTCCGGCCGCGAATAGCCGTTCCATCTTGTTAAACTGCTTTTCGGCATTAAGGTAAACCGCTTCCGCCTGATTGTATTGCGATTGTACACCGCCGCGGTCGAGCTTCACCAGCATATCGCCTTTTCTAACCGCCTGTCCGGTTCTGACCGGAATATCAATAACCGTGCCGATCACTTTAGATAGTATCCTGGCTTGCCGATCACCTTTCAAAGTCCCCCCGACTTTTATTGTCCGGGAAAAATCATCGACAGTCGCCTTTTCGGTCACGACCATGACCGGAGGAGCCTCGGCAATCTCATTTGTTTCCTGCTCCAGACATCCCGCTACAATTACCAATGCCGTCAAAATAAACGCTATCTTCAAAAATCTCATTTTTCTATCCTTTACCATTGTGTCCCCCAGTCCCTTCCAACAGCCCGCCGCAATGCGCTAACCGCAACGGCCAGATCATGCAAAGCCGCGACCCGGTTCACCCGGGCCATTGTCAAAGCGACCTGTGAATCCAAAAGTTCAAGCTGTGTTCCGATTCCGTTTTCAAAACGAACTTCTCCGATGGAAAGTCCCCGTTCGGCCTGTTCCACGGTTTCGCCCAACGCTTCCACTCGTTGCCGGGCCTCATTTACTTTCCCGACCGCGTCGCGGACTTCCAGTTGAATCTGGCGTGTTAACTGACTGTTGGTCAGCCGGCTCTGATTATAATCAACCTTGGCCTGCTGAACTTTGCCGCCCGTTTCAAATCCGGAAAATATCGGCCAGCTCAGCACTACCTCCACATTCCACGACCGGTACCATGAATCCCCGGCAATCGATGTCTTACCGATAGCATCCTTAAAACTATCCCATTGCAGCCGGCTGTTGATGCCAATATCCGGTTTATAACCGCTCTTCGCGATCGATATCAACTTCTTGTTTATATTCATCATTTCCCGGCTTTGAGATATTTCGGGACGATTGGCAATCGCTTCGGATATCAAATCATCCATCTTCAACTCAGGAATCGAAATTTCCTCAATTGTCGAGCCTAATTCAATTCTCGTTTCCGGTTCGAGAGCCAAAATATTTTTCAGATAGTTCATCGCCAGATCAGCGTCGTTCTCCGCCCGGATTCTATCCGGCTGCGTGTTGGCCGCCTGTACCTGAGCCCTCAAAAGTTCATACTCCGATGTCTGCCCCTCATTATATAATTTTTCCACGACCTCCAGATTGGCCTGCGCCACCAGCTCGGCATCACGAAAAACCTGCGCCGCTTCGTTGGCAGCCACCGCATCCAAATAAGCTTTATCGGCTTCGGTCGCGACATCATGACCGGCCACCCGAATCGATTCATCGGTATAGGCAAAACCGTATTTGGCGATTTTTATTGCCGTACCGACTTTTCCCGCCGCGTACAACGGCTGATATAAGCTGAACCCAAACGAGTAATTATGCGGCGTCCCAAATTTGAGATTAAACGTTTCCAACTTGCCGGTATCTTTATTTTCCATCGTCAACACCGAAGACTGCAAATCAATATTGCGCAGATATGAACCGTCAAATGTTATCCGTGGAAACGCCCCCGAACGAGCCTCAACATACTGGCCCTGTATCCTCTCGCGTTCAAGTAAAGCCGACTTATACTGCTCATTTCTTTCCAGAGCCAGCTTGACCGCTTTCTCACGAGATAGCGTAATCGTTTCCGCATTGATAATCGGCGCACATATTATAAGCGCCATTAACACTCCAACTATTTTCATGCATCCCTCTCTATATTTAGCCCCCGGCTGATAAGCCGAGTGTAGTTTTCAATTTCACTTTTCAATCTGTTTTCATATTCTTCCCGAACATGAATCAAAAACAGGTAACGAGATACGGCAATTATCATAACCGCAGCAGAAAGCCTGTCATCATAAGGTATGTCTTTTCCCTCATCCAAATCTCCAAACGCATCCGCGATTTTTTGCGTCGCCGCTTCGATTCTCCGATGCCAGTCAATAATAACCTCTGAGCAATCGCCATCGGAACTACACATGCCTGAAGTCAATATCATCCGCACCAGGTAATGATGTTCAAACAACGTCCCGATAAAATTGGTAAACAGATTCCCGATAAGACTCTCTATGCTTTTGCTTTTCCCAATCGCTTCTTCAAAACATAGCAAAAAATGTTCATGCCCGTGATCCATCAGCGAATCAAACAGGTCCTGTTTATCCTTGAAGTAATTGTAAAGAGTGCCTTTCGACAGTTCTGCCTCGATCGCGATTTCATCCAGGGTCGCCTCGCCAAAATTCTTCCGAGAGAAAACCCGCGCCGCCGCTTCAAGTATCGAATGCTTCCGCGCTTCTTTTTCTCTCTCTTTCCTCTTCGCTGTCGGCTTTTCCATTTCCTACCTCTCAGTCAACAAATGACCCCTCAGTCATATTTTGAATATACGGTATATTTTAAAAAGGGTTCACACTTTTTTTATTTTTTGGATGAAACTTAAAAAGCCCTAACAGGTTGGTATATAAGTTCTTAACTTTTGTCAAGAAATTTTGCCGAACAATTGATTGAAAAATGTGATGCCGATCTCTGTCCCAATAACGTCCAAATGCTTATATTATTTTGGTATGGATTTTTTCAATTCAGACAAAAAACAGCCGCCGGACGCAGTTTCCGAAACTCGGCCACTGGCCAACCGGATGCGCCCCTCGACTCTCGATGAATTCTACGGCCAGGAAAAAATTATCGCTCCCGGCACTCCATTGCGCCGAGCTATCGAAGAAGGCCGTTCCGGCTCGATGATTTTCTGGGGTCCCCCGGGAAGCGGCAAAACCACTCTGGCCTTTCTGATAGCCAATTCATGTCCCGGAGATTTTCTGCCGTACTCCGCCGTCATATCATCTATCCGCGAACTCAAAGACGTCATCGCCCGCGCTCGCAAACGCAAAAAAATGTACGGCACTTCAACCCATCTTTTCATCGATGAAATTCACCGCTTCAACAAAGCTCAGCAGGATGCCTTTTTGCCTTATGTTGAAGACGGCTCGATTACTTTGATTGGGGCTACTACCGAAAACCCATCCTTCGAAATCATCACTCCGTTGTTATCGCGCGTTCGAGTTTACGTTTTGGAAAGGCTCACATCCGATCATATCAAAACGATTATCATGCGAGCTCTCAAGGACAGCGAAAAAGGGCTGGGCCAGCGAAAATTATCCATCGAACAAAAAGGCCTCGACTACCTGTCCGGACAATCCGACGGCGATGCTCGCCGGGCGCTGTCTATTCTCGAAGCCGCCGCCGGAGATATCAGTAACGGCGAAGAAATCAGATACGATCTTCTCAAAAAAATTATCGGCCAGCGCAACATCATCTACGACAAATCGGCCGAAGAACATTTCAATCTGATCTCCGCCATGCACAAATCAATCCGCGGCGGCGATATCGACGCCGCGCTCTATTGGCTGGCCCGGATGCTCAAAGGCGGCGAGCAGCCTCTCTATATCTTAAGACGCCTCGTCCGTTTCGCATCCGAAGACGTTGGCCTGGCCGATCCATTCGCCCTGACGTTGTGTATGTCGGCTACCGAATCGTTTCGTTTCCTCGGCTCGCCCGAAGGCGAACTGGCTATCGCGCAGGCCGTCATCTATCTCGCATCGGCTCCAAAATCGGTTTCGGCCTACAAAGCCTTCGGAGCTGTCATGGATGAAGTCGAAAAATCCGAAAACCTCCCCGTCCCGATGCACATCCGCAACGCCCCGACGCGACTGATGAAAGACGTCGGCTACGGCAAGGGATACATTTATCCTCCCGACAGCGACACCCCGTTCGTTGACCAGACGTTTTTACCCGATAATATCGCCAACAGAAAATTCTACTTCCCCACCGAAAAAGGCCGCGAACGCAAAATCGCCACCTACCTCCACGCCTTCAGGAAGTATCGGGAGGAGAAAAAGAAAGGATGATGATATGATACTAAGGGGAAAAAATATTAAAGATTTTGAGTTGTCCGATTTTCAAGAATTGGTGACCGATAAAACCGAAGAATCCATAACGCTTGAATTTAAACAAGAAATGTACAAAAAAAATGATAAAGGGAAAAAGGAATTATTAAAGGACATCTCGGCAATGGCAAATGCCTACGGTGGAATTATTATCATTGGAATTAGCGATGAAGATCATAGGGCAAAAGAATTAATCGGTGTTGAAAATGCCAAAGATTTTGAATCAGACATCAATAAGTGCGCAAAGGATAGTATAAAACATCCTATTAATCACTTGGAAACTTTTATAACTCCGTTTGACGATAATAAATCTTTCATCACGATTATAGTTCCGAATAGTTCGAACAAACCATTCATGGTACAACATGGAAACCATTGGCGATTTTGGAAGCGAGTTGGAACTGATAATCTACCAATGTCCGTTCAGGAGATAAAGGACATGGTTCTTTTTGAAGAATACAAAGTGGACAAGGTCACAAGATTTTGGGAAAAGCGAAAGGCAGAACTTATCGAGCATAATACACCCCGGCCCCATTTAGTTCTTTCAATGATACCAAATAGATTTGCACGGCCGGAATTAGAATTTACCAGGGACTTCATGAACAGTATTTCCAATAGTTCTGTTTTCGCTGAAATAAGCCTTTATCCAGAAATTGGTTTATTTGAACATTTTCTTAATGGTATTCGTGCTTACAGCTCTATTGGCAAATCTCAACAATCTGCCCGAGTGACATACAGTATTTTCGAAAATGGATATATTGAATTATTCGGCAGTTGCACTGGCAATCCTGATGGAATCTGCTGGGATATTAAAGGTAATAATTATGTATATCGACCGGAAGTATTGGCGAAATTACTAGTTCTAGGAGGTTGCCTACTAAAAACCATAATAAACAAATTTTACGATCAATTGGGGACGGAATACGAAATTGTCCTTTGGACTACATCTACCAGGAATTTAGCTTTTTATGAAACTTTCCTTAATCGTCAAATCGATAAAATTTTTAAGGAAACTGAATTTTCTATTAGCCATACAGTAAAGGATACTAATTTAAAATCAACGCAAATTATCTATCCAATATTTAGAAAATTCATCAATTATTTAGGTACTGGAAGAATAATCTTTGGAAAAGAGGGCTTATTTGAAAGTGGTGGTCAGGATTTGTTAAGAAATATATCTCTGTAAAATTTTCCCCTCTTGAGAGGGGTGGACTCCGACGACGTTAGTCGGAGGAGGACGGGGTGTGTTCAATTATCCACTGACTGAGTATTCCACAGCTTAGTATCATGGAGTAATTGAGCCTATCCAATACAATTAATCGCCATTTATATACCAATAATTCCGTATATGATATACCAGTTTGGTTGTGAACTGGACGCAGCTACGAGTTTTAAAATTTTGTATGGGAAGTTTTGGGCCGGACTTAAATTTCTAAGTTCTAAAATAAATAGGTACTGCAAAAAGGAGACGGGTGGCCCATTGTCCCGCTTTTGCGGGACGGTGGGTTCCCGCATGGAGCATTTACAATTATTCAACCAATCCGATGTATTTTCAGAATTCATCCACATATGTAAGATGGAGTATATTGCAACTATACAATCGCCTGTAAGAGTTCGTCGCCACAGGCGACGCTTGCTTTCAAGGCGGCTCGCGAGCTGTGCCGCCCCTGCATCTGCCCTGAATCACCATCGATTTGATATGACCAAAAACGTTATTCTGAGGAAACAAACCCATTTTAGAAGTTGCTCACTGTTCCGTCGGTTCCTTAGCGAAGCGGCGAACCGACGGTAGGTCAACTATGCGACAGCAGAAAACAGGCCTTCGCCTGAAAAAGGACAAAACGAACCCAATTCTCCGCAATCCAAAACAAAACAATAAATTACAAGGAATTTCCATAAATAAAAATGTGGATAACTCTGGATTCCCGACTCGCTTCACCTCTGACAGGGATTCACTTTCGGGAATGACAGGCAACAGCCTGTTTTTGGCTGTCGCATGGCTTAACGGATATTCTGCTGATGGTTATTATTTTCTATGATCTGCATAAAAAAAACCGCCACGAAATGCGACGGTTTTTTTGTCTATAATAATGAGGGGAATTTACGCGACTGAATTTTCAGGCTTTAATTCCATCCGTTTTTTTTTATCGTGATTGTATTTGACCGAAGCGGCGACAAAATCGCGGAACAAAGGATGCGCCTTGGTGGGGCGGGATTTCAATTCCGGATGGAACTGCACCGCCACAAACCAGGCATGGTCGGGAACCTCAACGATCTCGACCAGCTTACCGTCGGGCGAGATTCCGGCCAGTTTCATTCCCGCACCGGTCAACATATCCCTGTATTCATTATTGAGCTCGTAGCGGTGGCGATGGCGATCCGAGATTTTGGTTTCACCATAAGCCTTATGCGTCCTGCTTCCTTCTACTACATCGGCAGGATAAGCGCCCAGTCTCATCGTGCCACCCATTTCGGTAATCTCTTCCTGGTCGGCCATGAGATGAATGACGGGATATTTCAGATCGCGATAAAATTCATAACTATGGGCATCCTGCAAACCGCATACGTTGCGGGCGTACTCGATAACGGCGCAGTGCATTCCCAGACAAATGCCCAGAAACGGAATATTATTTTCACGAACATATCGGATCGATTCGATTTTGCCTTCCACGCCGCGCTCGCCGAATCCTCCGGGGATTAGAAGACCGTCAACATCGGACATGAATTTGGCCGCTCCACCGTGCTTGATATCTTCCGAGGAAACCCAGATCAAATCAACGCGGGTATCGTTTTCAGCTCCGGCGTGGGCAAAAGCCTCGATGATTGATTTATAAGCGTCTTTCAGATAAACATATTTACCGCATATAGCTATTTTTATACGGTTGGTCGGATTTTTGATTTTATTGACAAATTCTTCCCATTCGGTCATATCCGCCGGAGGAGCTTCGATATCGAGTTGCCTCAGTACCAAATCGGAGAACTTATGTGATTCAAGAAGCAGCGGGACTTCATATATCGTTGAGGCATCGATCGCCTCAATAACATTGCTGCTCGGAACCGAACAAAACAAGCCGATCTTTTTGCGAATATCATCCCCGAGCGGTTTTGAAGTTCGGCACAGCAGCAAATGTGGTTGAATCCCGATTTCCCGGAGGGCTTTGACCGAATGCTGGGTCGGTTTGGTTTTCAATTCACCGGCCGTTTCAATGTAAGGAACCATGGTAAGATGGATAAACATGGTCTCGTGTTCGTCGCCTTCAAGTCCAATCTGCCGGATGGCTTCCATGAACGGCAATGATTCAATATCGCCCACGGTCCCGCCGATTTCGGCTATCACCACGTCAACCTTGCCGTTGATTTTTTCCAGCTTCTTTATCGACGCTTTTAATTCATTGGTAACATGTGGAATAACCTGAACGGTCGCGCCCAGGTAATCGCCGCGGCGTTCCCGGGCGATAATGGCCTGATAAATTTGTCCGGAAGTAACGTTATTGTCACTCGTCATTGATTGGTTGACGAAGCGTTCGTAATGACCGAGATCGAGGTCAGTTTCCGATCCGTCATCAAGGACGTAAACTTCGCCGTGCTGAAAGGGATTCATGGTACCCGGATCGACGTTCAAATAAGGATCAAGTTTTAAGATATTGACCGAAAGGCCGCGCTTTTTTAACATGAGCCCCAGCGATGCCGAGGCGATGCCTTTGCCCAAAGATGACACCACCCCTCCGGTAATAAAAACGTATTTTGTTTTTCGTTCAGACAATTTTTCGCTCCATTTATTTTATCAATTTGTCAATTATTTTCAACGTCTGTTTGCTGTCCACCTGTAAAATACGAGGCCTGATTTTGAATAGCTTTATTCGCCCGCCGTTTTCGAGTATGCGCAGTTGCTCCAATGACTCGGCCGCCTCTGATTTTGCCCGCGGCCATTTTTTGTAATCCATCAAAGCCTGTTTCCTGAAAAAATATACGCCGATATGCTCCAGATATGGATAAATTCCGGTCGGATTTTTTCGCCCGGCGCCTTTGACCAAAGGAATAGGATGGCGGCTAAACCATCCGGTATGACCGTCGGCGGTCTCGATAACCTTGACGACATTTATGTTATTTAATTTTTTTCGAGAATCTTTTCCCTCGATTTTTTGCGCGAGAGTGGCGAATTGAATTTTCTTGTCGGCCGCCATAGCTTTGATAACGCTATCAATATTACTTGCCGTTAGTCCGATATTATCCGCTTGAATATTAACGACAATATCGGTTCGCATGTTTTTTACCGCTTCAACCGTTCTTTCGGTGCCGTTGCGGGGATTTTTAGAAGTCATAATAACCGCCCCGCCGAAAGCATTAACGGCCGCTCCGATTTCGGTCGAGTCGGTGGCGACAAAAAGTTGATTTATATATTTTGATTTCCTCGCCGCCTTCCATACATAAAAAATTAGCGGCTTTCCTTTCAAGGGATAAAGCACCTTTCGAGAAAACCGCTTGCTTGCCAAACGGGCGGGGATAATGGCCGTAACGTGTGCCATGCTATATTACCCGGGGTACCATAAAATAATTGTCCTTTTGGGCCGGTGCGTTTTTTAAAGCCTCTTCGACCGTGAGTGATGAAGTAGTTTTATCCCCACGAAGAGGCCGATATGCGGCGGCTGATGTGTCTTCAATATCGATATTTTCAGTATTCACCGAGGCAATCTTTTCGAAATAATCCAAAATTTGACTTAGCTCGTGCGAGTATTTTTCTATTTCTGAAGGAGTAAGTTTTAGCCTCGACAGCGTCGCTATTGGTGAAATCTGTTCCTTAAGTATCGGCATAGGCTTAATTATTAAATTTGTGTTGGGGTGTCAAGAAAAAAACAAATCGGCCTCGCTTTTTAAACAGTAAAATACTCTTTATTTCAACCTGCAACCAAATATTCAAATTGAAGCAACGATGAAACTCCGTAAATTTCTGAAACACGGGATAGACAGCGGTCAATATAAATTATAAAAAATCTGAAAATCACTCTCACTCACAAAAAATAAAACGCTCAAGGCGTTAAAATTGATAGGCTTACGAGCACGCTTCAAAGAGCAACCGAGTTTTCAAATTGAGATAGGTAATCGTCTTCGTTTAATAATTCCTGAAACAAGGGTTAATAATTTTTAGAGTCAACCGATACCACAGTTATGTGTTGCATCGTGAAACATTTAACGAGATAGGGATATCGTGATAAAAACAGAGATAGGGACATCAGAGAAAAAGACTAATTCATCAGCTCCGGAATCATCGGCGAGATTGGCGGAGCGGTTAACGCACAAGATTCGTAATCCTTTAAGCATCATCACTACCGCCGCCAGCCAACTTGATTTTTCGGTTGGGCGAGTGATCACTGAGGATGATTTGTATTTCAACCGGGTAATTTTGGACGCTGCGGAAAATCTTGATGAGATATTAGCAAGGTATATGCTCTATGCCGCCCCGAGCCCACCGAACAAAATCGAAAACGATATTAATGAAATTTGTCTCAGGGAATTTCAAAGTGTTACATCTTCTTTGGAGGATAAAGTCAATAATATAATGATGAGATATCGGAATTTGACTCCCTTGCCGATGATTTGTTGCGACGGGGAGATGATCAAGCTGATATTCAGAGAAATTTTACTTAATTCCATACAGGAATTAAAAGGCGAAGAAGACGGCGAAATAATTGCCTCGACAGATTTCGACGGCGACGCCGCGATTATTCGGATCGAAGATAACGGTAATGGAGTTTTTAATGAGCAATATGCGGAGATTTTACTTCCGTTTATAACGCACCGTTCCGGCGGAACGGGGCTGGGCCTGGCGGCCGCCAAAAGCTTGATTGATTTGCACGCAGGCTCGATAGAAATTTCTCCTAAATCAGACGGGGGAACAATTGTATCTGTTCGAATACTCAAATCAGACAATGGGGAGTATTAGATATGCCTTCGATATTAATAGTTGAGGATGAAACCGGCATGAGGGAAATGCTGGCGCGGTTGTTTGAGAAAAATAGTTTTGCGGTGACCGCGGTTGAGGATGAAACCGGGGCAGGTCGATTACTTGAATCACAGATTTTTGATTTGGTTTTAACTGATTTACGTTTGGGGAAGGGATCCGGTCTTGATATTTTAGTGCTTAGCAAAAAGTTACATCCCGAAACAGAAGTAATTATTATGACCGCTTACGGCTCGGTGGAAACAGCGGTTCAGGCAATTCAAAATGGCGCTTCGGATTATATCACCAAGCCGTTTAAAAATGAGGAACTGGTCTTCAAGGCAAATAAGGCCTTGGAAAGGCTGGATTTGCGTCATACTGTTCGGTATTTGCAGCAGGAAGTGGCTCATCAGTTTGGTTTTGATAATATAATTGGCAATTCAAAGGCCATAAATGATCTCAAACAGGTTATCAGCCGGATTTCGACAACCAATATTGCCGTTTTGATAACCGGCGCGTCAGGCACGGGTAAAGAGCTTATCGCTAAAGTCATTCATCATCATAGCGACAGGCGTAAGGGCGCCTTCGTGCCGATCAATTGCTCCGCCATTCCTGAAAATTTGCTGGAATCAGAATTATTTGGCCACGTTAAAGGCGCGTTTACTTCGGCGATCGCGAATAAAAAGGGTCTCTTTGCCGATGCGCATAACGGGACTCTTTTTCTTGATGAGGTCGGTGATTTACCTGGGCCGATTCAGGCCAAACTTCTCCGCGTTCTGCAGGAAAAAGAAATCAGGCCGGTCGGCGGCAATACGATGTCCAAGGTTGATGTTCGGGTAATCGCCGCAACCAACGCTAATCTTGATAAAATGGTTCGCGAGGGCAGGTTCCGCGATGATTTGTACTATCGGCTCAATGTAATGCCTCTTCATGTTTCTCCTCTACGGGACCGTCCCGAGGATATTCCGGCTCTCACGGAATACTTTTTGAGGAAAATCCCAAAAGAGTATGATAGATCTCCAATAACCCTATCGGCCGATGGGTTGGAACTATTACTCAAACATAAATGGCCGGGCAATGTCCGGGAATTGGAGAACACATTAAAACGAGCAGTCGCTCTTTCCGGTGGCGATCAGATCAGGTATGAAGATATAATCTTTATCTCACCGCGGGAAACGGAGCTGACTCGTCGGCCGTCACCGCCAGATAAACCGCGGTCTCTGGCCGAGACTCAAAAATTGCAAATCCTGAAATCGTTGGAAGAGAATAACTGGAATTATTCTCTGACCGCGAGCCAGCTTGGAATTGGGAGAACAACGCTCTGGCGTAAAATTAAAAAATTCAATCTAATGCAGCCTGTATAATGCGGATTGGATCTGGGGGTAGAAAATGGGGTACTTTTTTGAAGACGAGTATAGCCTGGAAGATATTTTGAGAAGCTCAAGAATGACAATTAACGTGACGGATTTTCTCAATCCGGCGGCCAACAAAAAAATCAGAGATTTATTGCAAAACCTTTTGGGTAGAATGGGGAGGTTTTTCAATATTGAGAGAGGGGCACTTTCATTTTTGGATGCCCAAAATGAAAAGATGCACATTTCCCACATGTTGAAAAACGGTCATATCAATACCGGAGTAACTCTGGTCATAAAGAATAAGAGTTCGATTATGTATCAGACTCTTGACCATGGTTTTCCGGTCGCAGATAATTTCCCGGAGCATATTTCCAGCAGTACTATTGAAAAGAAGATTCTCACGTCGGACGCTACCCGCTCGGTTCTAATGATTCCTTTAATCACCGATTCCGTTCGAATCGGAGTTCTGAGCCTTTCCTCGAGGGATGAGTGCGCCTTCGGTACTTATCTTGAAGGCGTGGGGAAGGGTTTTGTCGATGACTTTGCCGATCGGCTTTATCAAATGTTTACCGCGGGAAAAATTGCCGTTTGAGCGATTAACCTATCGAGACTGTTTTTTAATTCGCCGAATGTCCCGCAGGTGTCCCTGGTAGGTCTTATTAAAAACATGGCGACCGTTGCCATCGGCTACAAAATAATAAAAGTCAGTTGAATCAGGATATAGAATCGCCATAATGGCATTCATTCCCGGTGAACAAATGGGTGTCGGGGGCAGACCTTTATGCATATAGGTATTATAGGTCGATGAAAACTGATAATCTTTTATCATCAAATCTCGATCCAATCCGCCCATGCCGTAAATTACGGTCGGATCGGCCTGTAATTTCATATCAATTTCAAGACGATTTCTATAGACCGATGCGATAACCGGAAATTCATCGGCATGACTGCCTTCAGATTCAACAATTGAAGCCATCGTCAGAATGTCATCGAGATTATAACCCAGCTCCCATCCTCTCTCCAGCAGTTCATCGTTCATGCGCTGAAAGAGATGAGCGGCCATAGTTTCTATTGCTTCGTGAGCGGTAACACCCCATTGAAAACGATATGTTTCCGGGAAAAGATATCCTTCTGCGAATCCGGCATTGATTCCGAGATTTGATAAATAGGCCGAATCTCGAACCAGGCTGTCAAATCTCTCGGGGTTAGTACCGCATTTTTGGTGTATCAGGGCACTTATCTGTTTTAAAGAATAACCTTCCGGTATAGTTACGCTCAGAACAGCGATGTCGCCTTTCCAGAGTTTGCGCATGATTTCGAAATTCGATATCCGTTTCTTGAAATCATAGCGACCGGGGATAATATGCCGGTCGAGGCCGATTATTATACCGGCTTTTGAGAAGAACCAGGGAGAGTTAACTATTTCACGATCATGAAGTTTGACAACAACATTGTGGAACCGGTCACCCGGCTCAACCAGAATTGAGGCGGGATAAATATCATGCCTGATAAAAAGCCACCATCCGGTCACGATTACCATAAGGGAAAAAAGGATAAAGGTAATCCATAAATATTTTTTGAAATTCCTAATCATGATGACGTAATTTTTCAACTCCCCTGAATATTAAAGATATCGGCCAGAGAATTATCAGCATTAGACTCCAGAATAAGTAATTAATCCATGCCCGGATCGTTTTTCGATATCGAGCCGGTAGTATTGATTGTGATTCTGAATTCATATTATAAAACCTAAATGTTTCGCCTATCCAAATATGATTGCAAAATTATGGCCGCCGAAATCCGGTCGATTTTTCCTTTATTTCCCTTAATCTTTTTACCATGAGAATGGAGAACCTGTTCCGCCTGCTTTGAGCTCAGCCGTTCATCCTCAAAATAGACGGGCTGCTTTATTTCTTTTTTAAGTTCAGTGGCGAATAGCTCAGTTTCCCGGGAAAGATCCGATGGTTGTCCGGAAAGATTTAGAGGCAGGCCTATAACGATATCATTAATTTCGTTTTCATCAATAAGGTTTTTTACCTGCTCGACAGCGTTTTTCATCCCGCTAACGATAAGCGTATCCAGGGGCTGGGCAATGAGTCCCTGCGGATCAGATATAGCGACCCCAATACGCCGGCTTCCGTAATCCAGTCCCAAAAATCTGTTAGATTCCATATTGAGAGTGTAGTTAAACGGGGATTAGTTGTCAATTGTATATCTATGGCCGTGAAATTGATTATAAAAACAAACCCCGCGCAAAAGGCGCGGGGTTTTAGATAAAGCTGTGTTTTCAGACAAAGCTTAAGTTACTTCAGAAGTATCATGCTCCTGGTGGCTGAGTAATCAGCGGCTTTCACCTTATAGAGATAAATACCCGAAGCAACGCTGCTGCCGGAAGTATCCTTACCATCCCACACTATTTCAACTACTCCAGCTTCACTTGAGCCGGTGTAGGTACGCACACTCTGGCCGGCAATGTTGTAGATCTCTAAAGTAAATTCAGAGGCCACAGGTAGAGCCAGCATGATTGTTGTAGTAGGGTTAAATGGGTTAGGATAGTTCTGAGCCAGTGCGAAAGAGGACGGGAGGACATGAATGGATGAAGCCATGGTACTTCCATTAAAGTCAGCGGCTTCGACTTCTCTGAGGTCGATTGTGCCGTTGGCTGGAATGGTCAACAATTCGCCGGAGCTGATAGCTTCGGGATCGTCGATGTTGTAAACCAGGATGCGGAGTTCGCCATTGTCAACATCGTAAGCGATATCCATGTTGACACCATCGGCCAGAATCGGTTGCCCGATTTCACCCGTGACGTTAAAGACAAACAAGGCCGCACCGGCATCGTTGGTAGTCTCGATACCGACATTCATGTTTCCGCCGACCATCTGCGTCTTCACGGTGAAGGACGCATTCGGATCCGGCTTCTGATACGGAAGCGCATCACCCTGGATAACGCGGACGAGGTAAACCAGGTCAGCGACGGTCAGGGTAGCGCCGTCAGCATTAGCGTCGGACGCAGCGATCGAACCCTCGACATGAGTACTAAAAGCGGACAAGCCGCTGATGAAGTAATTGGTAAACATGACCGCGTCAGCGATTTCGTAGGCGATACCATTCATGTTAACGTCACCGCGATCATCGATAAGAGAATCGCAGATAATGTCAACGCCGCCGTTTTTGAAATCGATGGCACGAAGAGGATATTCTTTCGTCTGTTCTTCGTCCTGAGTCAAGCAGGCGTCATCGGTTCCGAGCGCGTTCGGAAAACCGCCATGAGCGGAAATGATGTCGCCTTCAAGATTATAAACTACGTCTTCGAGGAAGAGCGTGTCACCAAATTTGGAGGAAATGGCGTTGTCGGCACAATCCATCCAGAAGAAGGTGACCGGGACATATTGACAATCGTAGTTATGATCATTGATGACGTAGAATTTCAACACCGCCAGCTCATTGCCTGAGGCCGAGCTGAAGCACGTCGGGTGAAACGGACCGTTATTGGTTTCGGCCATTGCTACGATCCGGACAGCGCCGGAAGGACAGCCGTTACCACAGTTGCCGTCATAACCGTGACGATAGGTGAAGTATTCCCATCCACAGGTTTCCAGAAGAGCGCCGGCTTGGGCGTCAACCAGACTGAGAACGGATTGATCATACGCAATCAAGAAATCAAAACCACCCATCTCCATTGATTCGTAAGAATCATCAAGAGTAACGGTGAGATCGGTGTAATGGCCAAGATAAACATCGTGGCTCTTCTCGATAGTGACGCGGAACTTCGGCTCAACATGTACATTGAAACAACATACCGCTGAGTTCGGTATTGGGCAATCTTGAGTGCTCGGAGCAAGATCCGAAACCTTGACACAGATTTCAAAATCGCCAATAAAATCGTTGGTTTCAGAAGTAGCCCAGGTCACAGCGCCGGTGGTCGGATTGACTACCGGTTCTGAGGAAACTGGACCGTCATAACTTTCAAGTGTATAAACCAACGCCGAAGGTCCCATATCGGGATCAGTGGCCGCGACTGTCGCCATTGCGGTCTGACCCCAAAGAATATTGATGGTCTCGTCTGGACATTCAGTAATTTCTGGAGGATTATTGTTAACGGTAATATCAAACTCACAGAAATCTTCGCCGCCATAGCTGTCATTCACCTTAATCTTGACATGGTGACAACCGATGTCTACAGATGTGGCCGTGAACGAGTAAACTCCATTGGCGGAGTTGACCGAACCCGGGCCTTCCATTAGAGTAAAGGCGAGAGCGTCGCAATCGCAATCCAGGTCAGGATCATCGACGGTAAACGCGATTGTAACCTGGTTTGTGCCCCAACTACCGGATTTCCAGAAAATATCAAAATCGGATTCCGGGCAATTGGTGAATTGCGGATCGGTATTGACAACATTGACTGCACCACTGGTAACGGGATCTGGGTAGATCGCGGTACCTTCGCCATCCAAAAACATGGTGACTTTATCGTCACCATTACAGTTGTAGGCGCCTGGGTCGATAGAGGCCGAGCCAAGTAGACATTCGGAAACAAATTCAAGTTCCAATGTAGCAACCTGGCCGGAACCGATTACCAAATCTGCACCTTCAACTTTTACGGCGCCGAGACGGAATAATCCGCCACCAAGATCGCCGATTGGATAACGCTGATCAAGGACTTCCGGAAGTCCCATTCGGTTATCAAAAACTACACCCGTCACGACAAGGTCAACACCGCCTGAGGTGGAGACAATCTGTCCGACAATATCTATAGCAAACAGGTCAATGTCATTGTCCACTGAAACAGGGACATAAACTTTAGAGCCTGCTGGCTGCGGGCATACATCTAAGATACCGAATGTTACCGTATTCTGAGCATTTGCATAGGAAGCCAAAGTCAGAAGCAGAAACGAGGCCAGCAATGATAAAATAAGTAGCTTGTTTTGCTTCATTACACTGCTCCTTTAAATTTGTCCATTACGGCGTCGCAAAACATAAGACACCATAAGGAATTAAGGAACCTTTTCAAGAGTTTAAACCTCTGTTACATAATGGGATTAAAATCAACAACGAATACCCGTCAAACGAAGATGTCGAGTCTAAATGATGCATAGGTAAACGTCTAATGAACATACCTCAAGAGTAAACTGAGTTTAAATCTCAGCAAAAAGTTTTTGTAAGAGCGTATATGTAACTTGGAGTACTTTAAGTAAGTACGATAAAGCTACTCAAGGTGCGCTTGAAGCATAGGAAAGGTGCGACAAAACACAACTAATCCCTAGACAACAAAAAAGTAATACATTTTCGAGATTTGTCAAGCGCTTTTTGGCACTAAGGTGGTGCAGAATCGCTTAAAACCTGGATTTTACTGAGGCGGAGAGCAAATAAAGAGTCATGTTGTCCTCTTTAATTTTATGGCGCTCAAAATTGATATCGGCATTTAAATTAATCGATATATTTTTGGTAATGGATATATCTGCTATCATAGAACCGGAAATCAGGGAGTAAGAGCTTAGAACAAGAAGATCTTCCGGGTAGTATCGCCTTCCCAATGAAATCCCGGAATTGAGAAAGACGCTATTCAGGTTCATAAAATTTGCCAGAATGCCGGCTTCCCAATGAGAATAATCCTCGTTATCAAGACCAGGAATGGAGTTGTACTCTTCGGTTAAGCCTTCGACATAACGCTCAAAGACTAATTCAGGGCCGATACTCCAATTGCCGATTTTACGAATAAGTCTGACTTCGGGTCGAATCCGGTAATGATTTCGATAGACGATATCGGGGGATTTATAACTGTAATTGCTAAATTGGAGAATTAATCCGATTTCATATTTTTCGCCTAAATTCCGATTGGCAAGTGCGGATAATTCAAAAGCGGTAAAATCCTCTCTATTATTAAATTGTGCATAATCCTTGAGTTCAAGATTGGATTCGAGGATAAAAGAGCCGCGATACCCGAAATTGCTGAAGCCAATTCGGAATGAATATTGATTATAAGCCGCGAGACTGGAATCGGGAACATCACGATGATTGAAAGTAACCGACCAGTCAATTACTCGGGAGAATTCACTTAACTTAATTTCGCCAAGTAACTCAGCTCCGCTGATGCTGTAATCTTTATTCTGGAAAGCGTTTACGATTCCGGATTGGTCGACCAAAAATTCCGTTCCGGAATTCAATTTCTCAAAAGAAACATATTCGAATTTCGGCCTGATGCCGATTGAAATATGAGACGTTATGGGGCATATACCCCTCAGGTTTGTCTGAATAAATCGATATCCCCGATCGTAATATGAATCGTCTTCAAAAGAGGATT
The DNA here is from genome assembly GCA_036480375.1 of Candidatus Zixiibacteriota bacterium. Taxonomy (NCBI): domain Bacteria; kingdom Pseudomonadati; phylum Candidatus Zixiibacteriota; species Candidatus Zixiibacteriota bacterium. Next base: position 12,493 of record JAZGGI010000027.1, on the reverse strand, counting down.
TATTTTCAAATTTGGCGTAAAGACGCAAGCCCTTGTTCATATTTCCCATTTGATAGAATGATTCGGCCCTTGAAATCCACCGTTTTCGAGATAGCTCAATATCTGTGATCAAATTGAATCTATTGGAGGGGGATTTGCGGCGGTACCGCAGGTTGGTTTTAAAAATGACCTCATCGAATTTTTCCTGAGTCAATGTCCAGTTTTCCAATAAGTCGATGTGGGTGGTGTCGATGATGGAACTGTAATATTCCTGGGAAATAAGCTGATATTCGAGCCCGCTGGAAAACGATAATCCGGAGGGATCCCGTAAATCGTTTCCCCAAATGCGGCTAATCAGAATTAGCCATATAATAAATATCCCGCCCGGATATTTTGTCAAAGATTAGTCTCCCAGAAGTTTGGAAACCCTTGTCAACAGCAGGCGGGCCGCCTGAATATGTGATGCCGCCGCTTCAAATCGATTATTTTGAAAACCTATTCTGGCGTTGTCTAAATGCTCGAGGGCGTTTTCAAATAAATCTCGGATTTGCCGGTTGTTAGATAGTTGAACTCTTTCCCTGAGGCGGTCACTCATATTTTGAATATTCTCAAGAGCCCGTTTAATGCGTGCCGGATCGCGCAATCGTTCGGCAAACTTTCTAAGCATATCAACCGCATCACCCATGACTATTTCGGCGCGACGGTGATTTTCGTTGGCAAAAAAGTCGTCGGCTCGTTCACGTAATTGTTCCGCGGCACGGAGACGTTCCTGCACTTCCGCATTTTCCGATAATTCACTGGAATTAATCCTGTCAGTCAGTCGGAAATAATTATCCGTCTGAGCCAGGTAGCGATTTTCCAATCGGTTTCTATTGTTAATATGCCGGGCTAAATCCTCGAGAGCTTTTTCGACCTGAATTGTCATCTGGAGAGAGGGCTTCAGTCGCCGATTGCGGAACAATTCCGTCGCTCGGCGTTGTTTTTCTCGGGTAGAGTCAAGTAATTTAGATATCTGATCCGGGGCATTGGGGCCGATTTGTTCCTCCAGGCGACGCATTTTTTCTTCGGTTTTTTCCAGTTTACGCCTTACAAAATTCTCGTTTTCACCGGCTTGTCGGGTAATTGCAATAGCCCTTTGGGCTCGTTCTCGAGCTTCAAGCGTACGGCGGCCGGATTGCATTCCCATAGACTCATCAGTTAAGTCAAATGCCCGTTCCGATATCTGACGGGCGTTTTCCTGAAGTCTGATAGCGGCTTGCAAAATCAAACGGGCCCGTTCGGAGCCACTTTCCTGAACCACTTCCCGGGCGCGATTTATAATTTCATCAGTCCTTTCCAGAGCATACTGAAGCCGCTGTTGTTGATCCGTTCCATAAATCTGGGCTGAAGCAACCCCGGAAATCGCTAAAAGTCCCAGAGTGACTATGATTATCTTTGACAAATATTTCATAAGCATATGTCCTTTTCTCTCTGCCACTTTAGGACTCAATTTTCATGCCGACCGGCAATCGCTCAGATTTTTTAATAAATCTGTTATATATCAACAATTTATCGACCGTTTCCAATTTTCCGTCATTTATATCATGTACCAGTCCGGTCAATTATGTACCGATGCGGACAAAAATCAGGGTTGTATATCATGTATTTTCATTCGCGAATAAAGCCTTCGACGGGTAATGCTCAAAAGCTTCGCCGCCTCCGTTTTGTTTCCCTTGGTTTTTTCCAAAGCATCCATAATCAATTCTTTTTCATTCTCACTTAATGAAACGCCCGCTTTTTTTAAATTCTTATCCTCAATTAAATCATCATCATCTATGCCGATACAGCCGATATCAATAGGATTTTCGCCGGCCAGAATTATTGCCCTCTCCAATATATTTTTTAACTCTCTGATATTGCCCGGCCAGCCATAACTCCTGAGCAACTCCAATATTTCTATATCGAGATCAGGAAATGGGAAATTTCTTTTCTCCAGGAAATATTTCGATAAAGGCGGAATATCTTCAAGGCGTTCCCGTAAAGCCGGCATGGCAATCGGGAAGACATTGATCCGGAAATACAAATCTTCCCTGAAGGTTCCTTCCTTGATCATTTTCTTTAAATCTCTATTAGTAGCGGCGATCAACCGAACATCGACGTTAATGACATCCACTCCGCCAACCCTGACCAGTTTTCTTTCTTCGAGCACCCGAAGTAGTTTGGCCTGGAGGGCCGGTGACATTTCCCCAATTTCATCAAGCAAGAGACTTCCCCCGTCGGCCAGTTCAAATCGCCCCGGTTTGCGCGAAACGGCCCCGGTGAAAGCTCCTTTTTCATGGCCGAATAGTTCGGACTCAAGTAAAGTCTCAGTTAATGCGGCGCAATTTACGGCGATAAACGGTTTATCTTTACGCGGTGAAAAATCATGAATCATACGGGCAGCTAACTCTTTGCCGGAACCCGACTCGCCGTTTATTAAAACCGTGGTATCGGTCACCGCCACTTTTTTCAACAAGTCAATCAGTTTTTGCGACGCATCCGATTGGCCTATAAATTTATTATAGGCGAGAGAATCAAAATCCGCTTCTCTGAGGTTTTTCAGATTTTCGGTTTTCCTCTGACGCAGTAATTTTGATATTTGAAGGCTTAGTTCATCGAGGGGAAACGGTTTTATCAGATAATCGGCGGCTCCCTTTTTTATGGCGTCAATCGCGTTTTTAATCTCGGCAAAAGCGGTCATCATGATAACGTGAGTATCCGGTTGATTATCGGTTACCCATTTTAGGATTTCCATGCCGTCCGGAGCGGGTAGTCTTATATCGGTCACGACGACTTCATAATTATGCTTTCTTAAATAATCCATGGCTTCCTTGCCGGACGCGGCGGTGTCCACATTCAGGCCGCTATCTGTAAGGTGTGAGGCGATGAGTTTTGTCATTTTCGGTTCGTCATCAATAACGAGAATCTTGTTCATTTATTTTGTTCTCCACGGTAATTTAACTTCAAAATTCATCGGGAATTCCGGGTCGTCAACAATATTGATTGTTCCCTGATGGTCATGAATTATCCGGCGACATAGATATAAGCCCAATCCCGATCCTTTGGTTTTGGTCGTGTAAAACGGTTCAAAGAGCTTTTCGCGATGTTTCTTCTTTATCCCCGGTCCGCTGTCCCGCACGCGAATAACCAGACTTGCATCAGACCGATAAATCTTTATAGAGACAGTCTTTTTATATCCTTCCCGGGTATGCTCGGCAGCCTGAAGAGCGTTCAAGAGCAAATTTAAGATCACCTGGCGGATACCGATTTTATCGGCTTCAATATCCGGTAAGCCTTCCTCAGAGCTGCAAACGAGTTCAATATTTTTCTCATCAAACTGGCCCCGGAGATCGGCGGTAATTTTTCGAGTCAGTTCGACTATATTTATTTTTTCCGTTAGGGTTTTTCTCTGACCGCGAGCAAATGACAAGTAACCGGTTACTATTTCATCGAGGCGGGATACTTCCTCGGTAATAAACGAGGCCTCTTCATCGGAATATTTCTTCTCCAGTCTTTCCCCGGCCGCCCCCAGGATCATCAGAGGATTTTTTATTTCATGGCTGACGACCGATACCATCCGGCCCAGAGCCGCCTGAGAACCGGCCATAAAAACTTTTTCCTCGGCGATTGCCAGTCGCCGATGATAGAATATAAAAAAGGCCAATAAAATAATCACGACCCCGCCCGATCCTCCGGCCAAAAGAAATAGATTATATCGCAATTCCGAAAGCAAATCAAAATAAGTCGCCCCGGCTTCGACTACCAATATCGCGCTGATATTATTGGCCGAATCGTAGAGCGGGGCGTAGGCTGATTTCAGATACGTCCCATCAACATTATAAAGCTCCGAAGCGGTCGTCTTTCCCGTTAACGCCGTCTGCAGGAATGCAAAGTTCAGTTGGGACAATAAATAACTTTCATCGGCCAGGATATCGTCTCTGGTTGAGATGAGGTAATTGAAGTCCCGGTCGATTATTGATACCTCCAGCAGGGAATCTATTTGAGCCAGCGAATCGAGATAAGTCAGTATCCTGGCATATATTTCAAAATCTTCAATTAGAAGCCGGTCGATATCGGTACCCGAAAAATACAACGATGCCGTCGAAGCGTTGCCGCTCAACCTTCGCGATAATTGTTCCTCGAAATAACTGCTCATTGATTGGTAATACCACCACCAGCCTAAATTGCCCGCGATTAATATCAGCATGGTAAAAGTTAAAGCCGCATAGGCTGTTTTTCGCCCGGAAATCATACAGGAATTAAGGACAATTAGTAGTTAATAGTCAAGAATCAATATTATTGTGAGTCAATCTGAATATTATCATTTATAAGTTTTGCCAATTCGATAATGCCGTCGATAATTTCCGGTTCATCACTGAACCCAATCAGAGTAATTAGATATCGTTCTTTGCGAAAATTCAAATAGTATTGATCTAAACGGGCCTCACCCCCGATCTCGATATTCGGTTCTTTATCGCCGACTTTATAATTATATATTCCGTTGGCAGCTTCACCATTGTTCATTTGAAATACTTCAACAGTGACTGCTCGACTCCCGTTAAAATCAAACTCCTGCGCATAGACGCGATCGAAGCCGTACTCATGATAAATTTCCGCCCCTCCGTTAATCAGTATGAAAAGATCCTCGCCGACAAACGTCCGGACAGTGTCTGCTGCAGTCCAGCCCGAAGGAAGATTATTTAAAGGTAATACTTTTATTGTATCATCCTGCGGCGGTTCACCGCATGCGAATAGAATGAGCAAACCTGCTATAATAAGAGCGATGCCTGAGCGCATAAATATCATAAAGTTTAGGCCGTGATTTCCTTGATATTGAGCGATTTCAAATCATCCGTACCGATTCCATGGTCAGCCGCCATTCCGATCATGATTACATCTTTCGGTTTTAAGCCAAGGTAGCGGACGCTGTAGGCATCCACCGCGACCGGATCGGTTCCGACCGTAATCGCGTCTTTGCGGCCAATTTCTCCCGGGCCGAAGGGTCCATTGGTAGTCAAAAATTCAATGGAATCGTTAACGCACAAATCAGGTTTTCTGACAAGATTCATGTCGGCAATACACTGGGATAGAAATTCGCAGTTAGCATACCATTCTTCTGTTTCAGTATCGGAGCCAAAATGACAGAATCTGTTGGTGGGATTGTGAGGGCAGGCGCCCATGAAATTCTTAAGTACGCCGGTATGCATAGTCCCGATATGATTCTTGGCGAGGCTTATATTTATAAAAGCGTCACATTCAAGGAGATCTTTTTGAACGTGTACTTCTTTTAAAGAAATACCTTTGGGGTTTTCGACTTTGATGAAGTTGTCGGCGATTTTCAACGATGAAATGATTTTATCATGTTCTTTGGCTCGGGAGCTATTGCTCCAATAGTTATCCGACAGGTCTTTTAGGAGCTTTAGTTCTCCGGCGCCGGCCTGGTGGCATAGGAATAAAACTGCCAACAATACGTCGGGATGTACATCCGTCCCCGGGTGGCCACGAACAGCGTTTACAAGTAATCCCACCTTTGCGCCTTCGGTTACAAACTGACCGATTCCCCCGATTTGCTCAATGGCAGTAAGAGTATTGTCAAAATAGTTTTTCCCGATTATACTGCAAATGTCCGATTTTTCATCGGCCCGGGCTTGATTGATTGCCCCGTCAATCAGTTGCGAAAAGGTTGCCCCCCCGATTGCGGTAGCTGCGCCTATTGCCGTACTCTTTTTTATGAATGACCTGCGGTTGATTTTCTTAGACATTTTTTGTCCTTTCTTAAAAATCACCAACATTTGAAATAGACATATGAATTATTCATACGCGCGATCCCGCCGGGGAGTTATTGCTTAAATATATGAATAGGGTAAGGTCAGGCAAAAATATGAACCGCGGCCGTAATTATCAGGCCGATTATTAATATCGGAATTGCCAATACAATTAATGTCGCTCCCAGACCGACGATAAGTCCGATAGCGCCGCCGATTAATCCCACCACAAGACCAAAAACTCCCGCGATTAATCCGACTACGGCGCCTATTATCCCGCCGATTACTTCAAATCCACCGGCGCCGAGAATAAAAAGGATTCCGAATGTAACCAGAATAACACCTAACACACGCATGACTAATGCCTCCCCTTTCCAACAGGACAATTAAGTATAACCTGTCAAGAAATTATTTACAATCTTTTTTACGAAAACGGCCAGGTTTAGTTGCGTGCTTGCTTTGTTCAGAAATCATAATAAAAAATACCTTCCCGTAAAGGACTGTTGAAAAGGTAATTAAAAGTCATTGCGAAGAGTCCGGCTTATGCCGGATGCGCCGCATGAAAACAGGCCTTCGCCTGTGCCGCGCAGGTGTCCACACCTTCACCGAAACAGTCTCAATAATTTATATACCCCTTCTTTTCAGCAATATTCGAATTGAGCACATTTTTTTGGGTATATAGTTTGGGTGTTAACAGTCTTATGAAAATGTGATATTATTTTTATTGACTTTTAAAGTTTAACGGCTATCTTTTGCCTATGGCAAAAGATAGCCGTTAACTTACACAAAAATGAGTAGTTTTTTTATGACTAAAAAAGCTTCTTTGATTTCCGATAATAAAACAGTGAACATTTTTAATTGATTTTCGTTGTTAAATACGAGATTGGCGGATTAAATAAAAATTGCTGAATTCTTTTAGGAGACTATTATGACACAGGAAAAAACCATCGAAATGGTGAATAAGAAAGTAATTGCCTTGATGAAATCTCCTGAATGGAAGAAGTCTCTCAAGAAAACAGATAAAAAAATTGTAGAGACTATTGAAAAATTGAAAAAAGAAGCTCAAGTTGACCCCAAGCTGTTAGATGAACCAGCCACATTATAATTCACATGAAAAAACCTTATGAGATTTATCCTTACACAATAGACAAATTAAAACAATTACTATCTATAAAATCAGGTGCATTACCTTCAACTGTTAATACAAAACTTCATTCCCTATATTTTAGGCATTATTTTTCCAACCTTAATGCCAAAACTATTGTTGTGGAAAATGACTATATTGACAGAGATTTCATGGAAGATTATGCTGGTTTTTATTCCCGTTGTTTTGACCAATATGAGAGATTATGTACCAGGTTACATTTTTTTAAGTTAGAATTTTCCCCACAATTTTTTGGCACGATTTTGATAAATCGAAGCAAAGAAAAAAAAGCATTAAATTTCAATGAATCATACCTTGGATTTATTGTGGTTAAAAAGCTACCAAAGACATTTATTGGAAGAACATGTTTAGTAACATATGGACCAAATAATGGACGAAGGCACTTTCCCATATTAAGGGAATATCCCGTCAGTTTATTCGGAATTAATTTAACAGTCAATAAAACACTTGCTTTTCAAGAGCAGGATCAAGGTGCTGCTGCCTGTGCAACAAGTGCCTTATGGTCGTTGTTTCAGGGTACTGGAAAGTTATTTCAACACCCAATTCCATCACCCGTAGAAATAACACAAATAGCGACCAAGTTTCCAGATGAAAATGCGCCCGGTTCTTTACCAAGCAGAGGATTGACCGGAAGGCAGGAAATTTTTGCTGTGCGCCAGCTTGGTTTGGAGGCTGATCACATAGACGCTCAACAATATGCAAATTTGCAGGGTGCAGTATATGCCTACTTGAAAGCGGGTATTCCACTTTTACTGAGAGTATCATTATTTGAGCAATCAAATTCATCTCCCCCTAAATATATTGCTAATCATGCCATGGCCGTAACCGGATTTAGTCTGGGAACAAAAGAATGCGTTCCATATGGACCGACTAAAATTCTTCTAAAATCTTCCCAAATAGATAAGCTATATGTCCACGATGATCAAGTTGGTCCGTTCGCACGAGTTGAACTTGACAATAAAATAATATCTTACGAGAATAGTAATTATAATTCCTTGTCAACATCGTTGGGTTTTGGCAGTATTAGAGCGGTCCCCCATTTTTTATTAATTCCATTATATCCAAAAATTAGGATTAGATACGACCATATAAGAAACATAATTCTTGGATTCGATATTTTCATTGGAAGTATTATAAAAACCTTAAAATTACCGTTTCCACAGCATTTTGAATGGGATATCTACTTGACCACCATCAATGATTTCAAATCTGAAATACGAAACGATACACATATCAATAATAAGGCAAAAAAAGAATTATTGCTTAAAAACATGCCCCGGTTCCTATGGTGTGTATTAATAAGAGATAAAGATAAGAAATTATTTGAATTTTTGTTTGATGCAACTGACATTGCTCAAGGGAAGTGTTTCGTTCATGGAGTTAGTCATGATGAAATCTTATTTGAGTTTTTAAAAGGACTTTCAAAAATAGCTGTAAATAATACTGAAGTTCAGGATAAGGAATTTTGGCACATCCTTGAATGGTTTTCAAAAATCAAATAATTAACAATTGCCAGGGTGGCCCACAGTCTTGCTGTGGGAAAAATCGCATAGACCATTCGCAAATTCACATCAAATCCATCGCAATTACTGAAAACAACTGCATTATTGAATGGAATGGTTTATGGTTGAGTGTTTGTGATCAATGGCAAAGGAACCTTTTACGAAAGTACTAAAAAGGACAAAACGAACCCAATTCGCTGTAACTTACACAGACACATTCATATACGAGGAATTTTCAAAAATGCGTTTGTGGATAACTTTTTATTTTTACATAAAATCAGTCATCGCGAGGAGTTCCGTGAAAATGGGAACGAAGTGGCGATCTGTTATTTGTAAATTATCACCTAACACACGCATAGCTAATGCCTCCCCTTTCCAACAGGATAATTAAGTATAACCTGTCAAGAAATTATTTACAATCTTTTTTACGAAAACGGTCAAGTTTAGTTGCGTGGTAGTTATTTCATAATGACGAGTTTTCCGGTTTGTTCGCCCATATCCGAGCGGACATGCCAGATATATATCCCGGTTGTGATGGCCTGGGTGTTGCGGCTGATAACATTCCACGTTTCTTCCTGTGAGCCGGGCCCGCCTTCAGGATGAAAATGCTTGATATATCTCACCAAATCGCCGTCAATCGTATAAATCCTGATCGAACAAATAGGCGGTAAATTGGCAAAATGAATTGCTCGCGACCGCTCGGATGATTTCTGACGATTGCGATTCTCATATCCCGCCCGGGCATAACCGCCATCGATCCGATATGGATTGGGAAACACCATCACATTCAAACCCTCGCGCGTAACCGCTTCCGAAGGAGGCAGAGCAAAATCGCGAACGGTATTGGCCGTCACCGATGATTCCATAACCCCCACACGAGGATTAAAATTGCCCTTATTGAAGGCCGTCACATTGAAATAATAAGCCCGCGATGGCTGCAAATTATCGATCGTGTATTCGTATTCGTAAAAACGAAGATAGCCGTCAGTAGTCGTATCATTGGCATCGTTACGGGAAGCATTCGGATAAACTTTGACAATCCCATTCGGATCGGATAAATCGGATTTGTTCCAGTTTTGTAATTCAAAATACATGTATATATCGGTGTGACCGTCATAAAAGGCATGATGCTCGTCAAAATATTTTTCCGGGTCAAAGTCCGCACCATAGAGGCTTAACAAACTGTCGCGAGTTATTCCGAGATAGATGCCGCGCCATTTCCCGGAATAATTATCAAATTCATACATCTTAAAATCATCCCGGTCATAGGTCTTGACCAGAACAAAATCGCTCTCCCTGCTAAACTCGCCGAAATATACTTTGTATCCTTCAAATCCTTTCTGCTGGGTCATAAAATCGATATATTCTTCCGAATCCTGACCATTCCATCGAACCGTTACTTTGCCATAGTCGGGAACCGTTTTGACAACCGGTGGAGGCGGGGGAGCGGCCGTGCGAAAATCGGGAACGCCATCGCCGGTATAATATCTCTTATAACAGCATTCACGAGTCGTGTCGGGAGGATGCTCGCCTACTTCATAGCAGGTGTCAACTCTATCGCAATTGCACTTCCAGATATATTCCCCGCCGTAACCGTCTCCATCGGTATCAATCCCTGGATTATCAAATGTGAATCTCGCCCAGGTAGCATTCTCAATAAGATTATTGAAATTTAAGGTGTTATAAAAATCATTGGGATAAAAGGCATTCATCTTAGTATAGAAGTCGTGGGGTCTGTCGTGAAACTCATCCCCGAAAACCAAAGCTGTGGTAAAATGGGTTGTCTCATTCGGTTCAAGATTTATCGGTCCTACTGATATTATCCCCTCTATCGCTGCGCCGTATGCTAAGTACCAAAGCCAGCCTGAACTTGGAGGCGGGAGAAACCCATCATATTGATGATCGAGGGCCATAAACATCTGATCATAATCGACTTCATGATGTGAAATCATATAATATTTATTGCGGTCACCAGTCGGGGCGCCTAATCCTCGGTGGAAAGCCTTAGAATAATTTCTCAATCGCGGGCCATAATTCCAACTCCAATATTCGCTATCTTGATACCAATTGAAACTAACGTTTAGTTCTGGTTTGGGTTTCCTCAAAAAACTAAAGCTGGCGGCGGCTCTTGGTGATTGATTCGTCCAGCGTGTATTGTGGAGGGGATCACCATCGTTATCGGTCCACCACATCAAATCTAATTGACCCGGAGGAAAACATGGCTCAGACCACAGATCGGAAATATTTTTGAAACCAATTATTTCATCATAGGCACTCTTTCCACTTTGCATCGCTCCTTTATCCCCCGCGAGGCAATAGGCCTTAAATCCAATATAGACTTCTTTAATTGGTTCGTCTCCAACATTGGTCATTTCATAATCAAAAATTATAAAGTCATCGGCGTAATTGTAACTCCAGACATAACTACTCTGAGTTATAGATAAATATAGCGGAATATGCGGTCGGTCATCATAGAAATCTTCTGGGCGGGCAGAAAAAGGCATCGCGTTTGATAGAGTATCGGTGTAAGTACAAATTATATCAAGATCGGAAACGGCATTCTTACTATAGTACGGTTCACTTTTTATATTCGATCTCTTCGTCATATAGCCAGTAGGCCAAAATTCAGTGGTCATAAAGGGTATCTCTGGCATATAAACGCCTGTCGTCGAGACTACCGTATCGTCGCCAATTATTCCTCCAACCCATAAATTGGTATGTGCCATATATTCAATATATGAATTTGCTGGATATTCACAGCTCCGGTGGTTCATCATCCTGTTTGCAGCGCCCAGAACTCCGAAGTTTGTCAAAGATAGTCTGATATTATTGCGGCAAAATACAAAATCCTCAAAATCAGGAAAACCAATAGCTGATTCAAAATTACCTTCGCTGCTGGTATTATTCTCCGCTATTACTGGATTAGTTGGAATTATAAGTATATATATGATGCCTAATCTTAAAAGCGTTACGCCCCCAAATGCAATAAGTCCAAAAGACTTTTTCATTTCCGGCCCTCATATATATATACTTTACTCACACCCCGCATACGGTGCCGGCCCTCCTTTGAATACATAGTTAACAATGTATACAGCGTCGCCGACATTAGTCCGGCCATCACAGTTTGTGTCACCGGCAATTAGAGGTTCGGGCGCAGGACCTCCCTTGAAGACATGATCTATTATAAAGACGGCATCGCCAACATCGACTCCACCGTCACCATTTGCATCACCACTCACATAAGGCTGACCGACTATCGTGACCGTCCCGTAGACTGTCTGAATATCTGATTCACCGGCAAACTGCCATGAAACTATATAACCAAAATTGCTGCTGTCACTGCTGCGACCGTATGATAATAGAAAATCCCCGGTTGAAATATCCGATTGCAAAACACTTCCTAAATAATCGGGATGTTCCATCAATATGCTCGTTGATAAGGGAATAATACCACCGTTAACTGTTACCGTACTCATATCAATATCCTCGACACTCTTTCCCGGAGCTAAATCACCCAATAGAGCCGTCGTTATATCAGCGTAATCATCTGAATTTATCTTCTCCGGTAAGATTGAAGTAGAACCCACAATCTCAGCCGTTAACAATTCCGATACGGCCGTCTGTATAACAGTCGCTGCGGTGGCCCGGTCAAAAAACGATAGCGGCATGCCAAAGAAGAAATACTGATAATCATCACCGAGAGATTTCCAAGCTATAGGCATTCCTTCGGTTTCAATATTATCCGTTCGTGAATCATAAGTATACAATACTTCTAAACCAGCGATATCCGGTATCAGATTAAAATAGGAAGGACAGGGAATACCCGAAACCTGGCTCCATGGATAAGAATGATCAACCGTCGCCAGGGAATCCCAAACCAGAGCCGGATAACCAGCCGCCTGGCTATGGCCCCCTATCAAATCGGAATAGAGTCCGTTGCCGTCAAACAGGTGGATATAATCAACCCTCGTATCTATATTATACCGCGATTGATAGTAATAGTCAGGGGAACTCTCAATAAAATGTATTGTGCTGTAATCCTCGGATTGAATAGTTATGTTGCC